>JAKLIV010000032.1 GCA_022709405.1 Spirochaetota bacterium | reverse complement strand
ACAGAAAATTGTTTTATCGTCTTTCCGTGAACTGTACCAGCAAAAAGGGCCGTGTCAACAGATTTAATGAGGTATGCGTAATTTTAGTTTTGTTGACAAAATCCGGAAAAAAGGCAAGGATGATCGGGGCGCGGCACTTCAATTTGGGAAACCGGCGCCTGAACAGCCCGTGTGCCGGAGACTTCGCGCCATGAACAAAAAAGCCATCCTCGCGATCCTGATCGCCCTGACATGCGGAGGTATCGCCAATATCGGCCTTCGCGCCGGACAGCCCGATCCGCACAGGTCTGTCGTAAAAATCGTCACTACATCGATAAGGCCCGATTATTCTAATCCATGGAAGATGCTCGCTCCCACCGCGTCCTCGGGTTCTGGCGCGGTCATCAAAGGAAACCTGATCCTCACCAACGCCCATGTCGTCTCTGATGCGACGTATATCCAGGTCCAGAAAGAAAACGATCCGGACCAGTACCAGGCCTCGCTCGCGTTCATCAGCCACGAATGCGACCTCGCCCTGATCAGGGTCGGCGATCAAAAATTCTTCGAGGGCACCGGACACCTGGAGTTCGGCGGCATGCCGGCCCTGCGCAGCACAGTGGCCACTTTCGGCTATCCGGCCGGAGGAGAAAGCATATCGATCACAGAGGGGATCGTGTCCCGAATCGAAACCGGGACATATTCGCACAGCGGCAAACAGAGCCTTCTCATGATCCAGACCGACGCGGCATTGAATCCGGGCAACAGCGGCGGCCCGGCCGTCCAGGACGGACTCATAATCGGCGTCGCGTTCCAGGTACAGGCCGGGTCCGACAATATCGGTTACCTGATCCCCGTGCCCGTCATCGATCACTTTTTCAGAGACATATCGGACGGCCTCATTGACGGCATACCTTCCCTGGGGATATTCACCCAGCCGCTGCAGAGCAGGCATTACAGGGAATATCTGGGAATGGACGGCCGGGACACGGGAGTCATGGTTTCGCATGTGGTTCCGGGCGGCAGCGCGGACGGATATATAACCGAGGGCGACGTGATCACGGCGATCGAAGGGGCGACTGTCGCCAACGACGGCACGATCGCAACCGGAATCGGGCGGCTTTTTTTCATGACCGCGGTTGACTTCAAGCAGATGGGAGACAGGGTCGGGATAGAAATTTTCCGAAAAGGCAAAAAAGAAAAGCTGTCGGTGCCGCTCAGGCCGTTCCCCGAACGTGTAAAATGGTACAATGAATATGAAACCATGCCCGAGTACTATATATTCGGCGGAATAATCTTCCAGCCCCTGTCCAGGGAATACCTGAAGACCTGGGAAAAATGGTGGATCAACGCGGACCGGGCCATGCTGTACCATTATGCCCATCATATTTCCGACAGGATCAGGCCCGAAAGGAGGGAGTTCGTCATCATCAACCGCGTGCTGCCCGACAGCGCAAACACATACGTATCGGACGTCAGGGACATGATCGTATCGGAAGTCAACGGTATCAGAATAACCTGCATGAAGGACGTGCCGAAGGCGTTCATGTCGCCCCGGGGAAAGTTTCACGTCATTTCAATCGACGGGACAAACGTGAGACTGCTGCTCCGGGTCGATGAAATGGAAGAAGCAAATCTGCGCTTGCAGCAGGCCTATGACATTCCGTCGATGCAGAGGATCTACAGCCGCGAAGGAGAACGATAAATTGTCATGGTGAAATATTTCATTTTCGCATTGGCGGCCATTTTAATTTTGGCCGGAGGCCGGGGTATGGCCAATAATATCACGATTACCGTGACCGCACAGCAGCACGACTACAATTCGCCCTGGCAGAAAAGGGACATCACGAAACACACGCTGAGCGGATGCGTGATAGAAGGCGACCTGGTCCTGACCGCGGCATATCCCCTGACCGATGCCGTGCTCCTCGAGGTGTCAAAGCCCGGCGGCACGAAAAAATACAGGGCCGATGTCGTTGTGAAGGACTACCACTGCGGCCTTGCCCTTCTCCGGGTGTCCGATCGGGAATTTTTCAGGGGGATTGCTCCCTCGCGCATAAGAACCGCGTCAGGCATCGCGGGGAAAAAGGGCGTCATCCGAAAATGGGACTCGCTCGGCGCCGCCAGGGAATACACCACTGAAACCATAATATCGTCGATGAGGACATACAAGCCGAACTACGCAGTGCTGATGCACCAGCTTTCTACGAACATGAGCGAAGGCGGGGACGGCGATCCGGTCTTCATCGACGGGGAACTTGCCGGGATCACCACCGGTTTCGACAATGAGACCAAGATGGTTTACGTCATATCCTCGGAAACCGTTCTCAGGATGCTCGGCGACATCAAAGACGGCCGCTATGACGGTATGCCTTTTTTCTGGGTAGACTACCTCGAGATCAACAGCGATGTGAATTTACGTGAGATGCTGGGGCTTACGGAGCGTGAGACAGGCGTCTATGTGAACAGGATATGCGGAAAAAGCAGCGGATTCAGGATTTTAAAAGAGGGTGACGTAATAATCGAAATTAACGGCCGCACGATCGATGATGACGGGATGTTCACATCGGACCATTACGGCAGACTCAATTTTTACGGTCTGCTGTACCTGAACACTTCGGTGGGCGACACCGTATCCATGACCGTTGTGCGGGACAAAAAACAACTCAAACTGAAATTCAACCTCAGGCCCGTGGATGACGAAAGCTTTCTTATCCCCGAATTATGCTATGACAGCAGGCCCGCGTTCGCGATCATCGGTGGACTTGTATTCCAGGAGCTGACCAGGGGTTACCTCGAAACATGGGGAAAGAACTGGAGCAAAAGCGCCGACAACAGGATGCTCTACATTTACATGACCAGGAATATGGACACGAGCACGGACAAAACACGCATGGTGATCCTGAACAGGGTCCTGCCTGCGGCCTGCAATTACGGCTACCACGACAAGAACAACCTGATCCTCGAACGCATAAACGGTCACATCATAAATAACATCCAGGATATTGAAAAAATCATTTCGCAGTTGAAAGACCCATTCATCAGGTTCAATTTCGTCGGTGGGGAATCGATCGTACTCGGCAGGGAGGAAGCGATAAAAGCCACCGATAACATCAGGAAAACCTACAATATCCCCGATTGAAATGATGCGCTCCATCATAGCATGAAAAAATAAAAAAATCTTTACTACACAAATAAATAGCTATACATTTATTTAGCTATTCCGATATATATCATATAAAATAACAAAAGTGATATATGGAGGATACCATGAAAATATACCGGATGGAAAACAACAGACAGCGCAGGGCCGAGCGGCGGAGTTTGCCGATACGATGTGCAGGTCTTAAAAGGGCGGCCGGCGCCGAGGACATGGTCAGCCTGACACGAGAAGCGATTGAACTTTTCAGCAGCAACAATGTCGCAAAAATCCGGGAACAGGAGCTTAAACACCTGGCCCTGAGGCACATCAACGACCGGAATCCCGAGCTGGAAAACCTGGAGAGCGACCCGGAGTTTGTCAGGGCAGAAAAACTGGCGCTACTCGCCGAGCTGGTTATCAGGGTAGCGCCATCGGTTCCAGGCAACAAAATATATGACAGGGTAAGCGATTTTGTCGTTGATCAGCTTTGCTGCAGCAAATAGCGGATTACACTGTTATTCCCGCCCCTTCCCCCATTTTCGGGGGTCGGGCTGGGATGAATGACTCGATTCATCACGCAACGAACTTGTAAATAGTAATTAGAATCGTCACCATGGCAAAGCCTGCGGTAATAAGGGCGGTTATTCTCGAAAAACGGCGCTCCATTTGCTCAAATCGCCTGTCAAAGAGCTCAAATCGTTTTTCTGCCATTTCAAAACGTTTATCCATCTGTTCAAAACGCTTATCCACCTGTTCAAAACGCTTATCCACTTGTTCAAAACGTTTGTTCATATCATCACGAATTTCTTCACAGCGTTTATCCATCATGTCGAAGCCCTGCTTCATAAGATCCCTCTGGCTTTTAAGTTCTTCCTCGACTCGAACAACCCGCTCTCGCATCTCCATTTCCCAGTATAGGGCAGGCCGGTATCGCGGGAGGGACTCGATCCATTCGGGGAGCCTTTCCTGTACATACCTGCCGATGCGGTCCAGATCTTCTTCTCTCAGGGCCATATTTTTTTCTTCACCTTTATTAATCATGCTTGCCTCTCAGAATTTGTCAATTATTATTAAAGCAATGGTTATACGAACGGAACGGGGTATTATGAAAAATTTTTTTCATTGAATTGGCAATATCTGTTTATTTGACCGATAATTATTAGGAGTCATCCCCCAAGGCGGTCCAGAATGAAAATAATCCAAATGATCCTCTGCTCAGCGGCAATTTCGCTGATAGCTGTATTACCGATCAACGGTCAGAGCCAGAAACAGGAAAAAAATGGGACGAGTACCGCAGCGCCTCCCGCATCCGCACAGCCTGCCGCCAAACAGGCGCCTGAATCCGAAAAGGTAAAGAGCGGGACAAAAAACACCGTCGAAAAAAAAACAGCCGCGTCTCCCTCCCCGAAAAAAGAAGAAACGATCGAAGAAAAGGAAAAAAAGACTGCAGACAACATCGAAGAAGTGCTGAAATACGGGCTGCAGAAGGAGCGCATGCTTGCGGTGACCAAGGTCCTCTCGATAAAAACCGAAGCGATAAAAAAAAGGCTCCAGACAGTGCTTACCGGCTCACTGAAAGATGAAAAGGACTCCGACGTCAAACAGAAGATGATCATGGTTCTCGGTGAATTGAAATCCGAAGAGGCCGTGCCGGCAATCATTGCAAGCCTCGGTGACGATTCGGAAGATGTCCGGATCGCGGCCGCTTTCGCCCTCCAGAACATCAAGGCGGTATCGGCAAAAATCAGGCTCCTGGAAGAGCTCGACAAACAGGACCTCTCGGTCGATTCTTCCTATACCGAGACTCTCATAAGGGCGCTCGGAAGCCTCAAGGCCGCTGAAATCATCCCGAGGGCGATGAAGGCGATCGAAGACATGAAGACGACCAGAAACATACGGGAAGCGTACGTACTCATGCTCGGAGAGGTAGAAAGAAAGGACCAGGGTGATTTTTTGCTGAAGCTTTTCAGGGATGAAGAGGAAAGCGTGACAGTCCGTTCATATGCCGTCAATTCCATCGCCAAGCTGGAAATAAAGGAAGCGGGAAAGGACATCAACGCCATGATCGACGACATCAACTCATATTCTTTCAAGAAAAAAAAGCAGTACTATACTCTGTATATTTACTCGGTTGCGGCGCTCGCGAAGCTCGGCGACCCCCAGGCGGTGCCGCATCTTGAAAACGCGCTGAGAAGCGACAGCACGGAGGTGCGAGTCAAGGCGGTCGAGCTGCTGAAGCAGCTCAAGGACAAAAGAACAATTGACATTTTGAAGTATAAAATGGAATATGATCCGAGTTACAAGGTGCGAAAGCTGTCGAGGGAAGCCCTGAAAGAGATGGGTGTCGAAGTCAAGGAAGAGGGCAAACCCGGAGAGAACGAAGAAACCGAAGAGGAATGACCTCCCATGAATATAGGGAGCCCGTACGAAAAAGGCACGTTGAAAAACCGGCTCAGGGAGCTTGCGACCCTGGCCAGCTTTACGCTGTCTGCCGCGCTGCTCTCGATGGTCGCGATGGACCTTATAGCGCTTCCGCTGACCCTTTTCGCGGTAAACGAAACACAGGCATTCAACAAATCAATAATGGTCCTCATTATTGTATTCGCGTCCCTGATAACGATCTATCCCCTGACAAGAAAAATCCTGTTCCTTAAAAGAAGCGGTATCGACGCATCGGGCATCATTCTGCATCTGGTCAAAAAAATCGCGCATTATTTGATCATAACCCTGATGTTCCTCGGGGTATCCGCGCTGTTGATTTTTATCCTTTATCTGTTATTATCCAACAACCACTTTCTGCTCAGCAGGGCGCTGAACATCCCGTGACATGGCAATAGAAAACTTCGACAGATACATACTCAGCTTTCCGGACCTCGACCGGGAGGGGGATTTTCTGGCCTTCTGGGAGAAAAGCATCGCCGGATTGAAGGGCGTGCCCATTGAGCCGGTCCTGAAAAAGAACTCGAAGAAAAGCGCGGGCGGATTCACCTGCTACGACACGTCATACCGGGGATACGACAGAAGCAGCCAGACCGGAGAACTCTATCTTCCCCACGGCGACGATCGTAAAAAGGCGGTGCTGCTCATCCACGACTACAACACCATGCCCGATCCCGACCCCCGGCAGTTCGACGACTCGCTCGCATATTTCGTCATGACCCTCCGGGGGCACTCATCGCTTCCAATCGGAGACGAAGAGGCTCCGCCGAGTCCTGGTTACATGATAGAAAACATCCTGGACAGGGACAGCTACTATGTAAAAAATTTATACCTCGACGCTATGCGCGCCATAGAAATGCTGCGGCTGGTCAAAACGGTCGATTCCGGTTCCATAGGCATCGTCGGCCGCGGGCTCGGGGCAGCGTGCGCCGTATTCGCCGCCTCGTTCTCCGAAAGGGTCCGGGCCCTGGTGCTCGAAGCGCCGTCTTTCTGCGAGCTGCCGCTGTCCCAGAACATGGTCAGCAGCGACATGACCCGCGAGATAAACGAGTTCATCGCCGCCAGCAGGACGAAAAAAAAGCAGATCAAGAAAATCCTAACCTATTTCGACGCCCTGAATTTCAGCGACCTCATAAAAATCCCGGTGCTCACGGTATGCGGCATCAAGGACAAACTCTCGCCTGCCGAATGCGTTTTCGGCCTCTTCAACAGGCTGATGTGCGATAAAACGATCGAGGTCTACCCCGAGGAAGGGCACGACGCGGGCGGGATCAAACAGTTCAAAAAATCGATACAGTGGCTCAGGGAAAAACTCGAAGCGGAACAGTAGCGTCTCAGTTCAATACAAGGGGCACGAATACCGCCTCGCCGATCTCCTCCTCCATCACGGTGCCATCCTGGCGCTTCAGATACTTCTTGATCCTATGCCCCTCGCCGTCGCTGACGGGGATGACCAGCCTGCCGTTCGGACCGAGCCTGGAGAGAAGCTCGACCGGCAGGATGTCGGCGCCGGCGGCGACGATTATCGCATCGAACAATCCGTCGATGTCCCTGAAATCCCCCGAATGGATGAACGTGACATTGGAGCAGAAGCCCATGCCGGAAAGCACGGTGCGTGCACGGTGGTACAGGCTTTCAATCCTTTCAAAGCTCACCACCGTGCCCGAAACGGCCGAAAGAATAGCGGTCTGATAGCCCGAACCGGTCCCGATCTCCATGACCCTTTCGACGCCGGTAAGCGAAAGCGCCTGGACCATGCGGGCTATGACCGACGGTTTGGATATGGTCTGGCCGAACCCTATCGGCAGCGAAATATCGTCGTAGGCCCGGTACCGGAACGCGTCGGACACGAAAAGATGGCGCGGCACGGCCGACATCACGTCAAGGACTGCGCCCGAGGGAATCCCTTTTTTAAAAAGGCCGTTTATCATGTTGTGCCTGATGAGCTGCATCCCGTCAGGCTTTCTAAGGCACGTAGTATCCACCCCACTCCACTCCTTTCTGTCCCTTCTGGCTTACCTCCATCCTGACATCGGACCAGTAGCCTTTCATGGACGGTTTTTTATGAGTCGAATAAACGACCACGTAGCGGTGCTCCTCGGCGTCGCGTATGCGGTCGTAGATTTTCCTGAGCGAATCGACGTTGCTCGCCCTGTAGCAGCCGCCGCCGGTTTCACGCGCGATCATCGCAAGCGTGGCGTCGGGCTCCCTGAAGGCCACGACATATACCGGGATGAAATGCTCCCTGGCGTACTGGATCACGTTGTACGCCGTATAAGGCGTGAATGAATCCTCGTCAACGCTCCCGTCGGTCACGAGGATGATGCCCCTGCGGCTCAGCTTGCCGGCTAGGTCGCCGAGCGCGTTGTAGAGGGCTGCGCCGGTTTTTTTGCCCCGGGCGTAATCCCGCGAGCCGATCGCCTTGAGCGCGCGGCGCCTGCTCCAGTCGAAGTCGTTTCCGGTCCATATTTCGCGGTTGAAATTCAGCACCTTGAGCGAATCGTTTTTATGCATTTTCTTCAGGATGAACTCGGCGACCCAGGGAATGTCGTTGTGGTTGGGGCTGTTTTCCTGAGACCGGTCCACGCACAGCACCATCGACGCCGACCTGTCCCTTTCCTTGATGTAATCCACGCTATGGTTGGTGATGACAGCGCCGTCTTCGATTATGGCGAAGTTCGACGGCTTGAGCCCGTATACGGGATCGCCCTTGCGGTCACGGACGTTCACGTAAAACGCCATGACCGGAAACCTGTCGGCGTCGACCGCGGTGATGTCTACGTCGAGGTTCGTGTATATCTTCTGCGCGGGCAGAAAAAGGTAGACCGAATCACGGTCATGGTCGAGGCAGTAAAAATATCCTTCCCGGTCGACGGCCGAAGCGACCGGCCTGGCGAACCTTTTATTGTCGTCGCCCCACGAAGCGAACCATTCCTTCGTATCCTGCTCCGGCCGGTATATCAGGTATCCCTTTCTTTCATCGGCGATGATGATCGAACCCGCCGAGGCCGTAATCCCCCTGGGCGAAACGAGCTCCCCTTCGAGTATGTTGTCGATGAAGTTGCCCGAATCGTCGAAGCGGGCGACCCTTTTATTGCCGCCGTCGCTCACGTACACCACGTCGCCCAGCACCGCGACATCGGTCGGATTGTCGAGCTCCTCCTCGTACCTGCCCTTCCTGCCGAAAGAGAGGATGAACTTACCGGATGAGTCGAATTTCTGCACGCGGCAGTTCCCGCTGTCGGCTACATATATATTGCCGTCACGGTCGAAGCACACCCCCTCGGGGCCGTGAAAAGCCCCGGGCGCCGAACCGGTCTTTCCGAATTCGAGAGTCGTCTTGCCCTTCCGGTCCAGGACAAGGACACGATCGCCCGTGAAATCGCTCACCGCGGCTCGCCCGGCCCTTACATCGACGCCGTAGATCCTCCCGCTCAGGGACGGCTTTACGACCGTATCGCCCTGCCCCGTATTGTCGATGACCACGAGCTTGCCGGTGTCGAACGAGGTGATGTACAGCCTCTTGTTGTCGTCGACCGCGATATCCACCGGTTTGAGGAAGTTGAAACGGGGGAAGTTCCTGGATTTATAGGTGTCGACATAGACCAGGTCGCGCCGCTCCTCCGCCGGACGCATGCCGGTGTCGCGGTACTTCAGTGTTTCAATCTTGGCCATCACCGCGACGTTGCGCGGCGCGGAATCGAGCAGGGACGACCATTCCCTGCGGGCCGCCTGCGAGAAGCCGGAAAGCTTGTATGACCGGGCCAGGAACTCCCTGGCGGTGTGATAATCCGGGTAGCGGGAGACCGCTTTTCTGAAAAACTCGACCGCGGCCAGGTACTGCATCCTGTTGTAATGGACCAGGCCCCTGGTGAAATCCTTTTTAGCCAGTTCGAAAGCCGCCGAATCCCCGCCCTGCGGATAAATGACGCCTGGGCCGGCCGTGGCCGCCATGAGCACGAGAAGAAGCATCGATGCTGATTTCCGTATGCGCGTCGTTTTCAACTGGCACCTCGCGGCACGAAAGGCTTTATCAGGGAGTCAGGCCCGCAATAAAAGGCGCGCCTCAATATATTATCGTCAGATAAGGGTCCCGGTTAACAGAAAATTTAACCCCTGGAGGCCTTTCGGGGTTTCATGGCCTTTTTCAGGTACGCGCCGGTATGGGATTCCCTGATTCCGGCGACCTCCTCCGGGGTGCCCGACGCGATCACGGTCCCGCCTGCATCGCCCCCCTCGGGTCCCAGGTCGATGACCCAGTCGCAGGATTTGATCACGTCAAGGTTGTGCTCGATGATGATCACGGTGTTCCCACGGTCCACCAGCGAGTTCAGGACGCCGATGAGGCGGCTGATGTCGTCGAAATGAAGCCCGGTCGTGGGCTCGTCGAGTATGTAAAGGGTCCTGCCGGTCGCCTTTTTGGACAGCTCTGATGAAAGCTTGATACGCTGCGCCTCGCCCCCGGACAGGGTCGTGGCGGGCTGGCCGAGTTTGATGTATCCCAGGCCGACCTGGTTCAGCGTCTCGAGCCTGGCCCGCACCGGCGGGATGCTGTCGAAAAACTCCAGCGCCTCCGAAACCGGCATGTCCAGGACCTCGTAGATGTTCTTGCCCTTGTACCGCACCTCGAGCGTCTCGTGGTTGTAGCGTTTTCCCTTGCACACCTCGCAGGTGATGTACACGTCCGGCAGAAAATGCATCTCGATCTTCTTCACGCCGTCGCCCTGGCACGATTCGCACCTCCCGCCCGGCACGTTGAACGAAAAGCGGCCGACCTTGTATCCCCGCACCTTCGACTCGGGAAGACGCGCGAAAAGGTCGCGTATCGGGGTGAACAGCCCGGTATAGGTCGCGGGGTTCGATCTCGGAGTGCGGCCGATCGGCGACTGGTCTATGTCGATGACCTTGTCGATCTGGCCGATGCCGGTGATGGCGTCGAACTTGCCCGGATACTCCCTGGACCTCATGATCATGTTCGAAAGCGCCTTGTACAGTATCTCGATGATCAGGGTTGACTTGCCCGATCCGGACACCCCGGTCACCGCGGTCATCACGCCCACCGGGAACGTGACATTGATGTTTCTGAGGTTGTTCTCCTTGGCCCCCTTGAGGGTGAAAGTACCCGCCGCTTTTCTCCTGTTTTTCGGGACGGGGATTTCCCTTCTTCCCGAAAGATAATCCCCTGTAAGCGATCCCTCCGTGTTCTCGATCTCCTCCGTGGTGCCGGATGCAACGACATAGCCGCCGTCGAAACCGGCCCCGGGGCCCAGGTCGACGATGTGGTCGGCCTGCCGCATGGTGTCCTCGTCATGCTCCACCACGATCACGGTGTTGCCCAGGTCGCGCAGCCTCTTCAGGGTGTCGAGCAGCTTCTGGTTGTCGCGCTGGTGCAGGCCGATGCTCGGCTCGTCGAGCACGTACAGGACGCCGGTCAGGTTCGAACCGATCTGGGTCGCCAGGCGGATTCTCTGGGACTCGCCGCCCGACAGGGTCCCTGCGGCCCTGTCGAGTGTGATGTAATCGATGCCCACGTCCGAGAGAAAATTCAGGCGTGCGCGGATCTCCTTGAGTATCTGGTGCGCAATACGGGCCTCGGTCTCGCCTAAATTAATGCTTCTGAAGAAGGACGCGGCGTCTTTGATCGAGCGAGACGTTACGGCGTCTATCGTTTCGCCCGCCACGCGCACAGCAAGGATTTCGGGCTTGAGCCGCTTCCCCCGGCACGCATCGCACACCTTGTTGGTCATGAATCCTTCCATCCAGGCGCGCATGTCATCCGACTTCGTTTCGAGATAGCGCCGCTCGAGGTTGGGAATCACCCCCTCGAAGTTCCTGGTGAACCTGAACTCGGCGTTTTCGCGCTTGATGTTGAAATCCATCTTGCTGCCGCCCGACCCGTACAGGATCACGTCCCTCACCTTTTTCGGCAGTTCCTTCCACGGACGATGCCCGTCGAAGCCCAGGTTTTTTTCGAGTGCCTGTATCTGCTCGAGGTACCAGTAGCTGGTCGACTTGCCCCAGACGTCAAGCACGCCGTCGTACAGCGACTTTTCGGGATCGGAAACGACCAGCGCCGGATCGAACTGCATGATGAATCCCAGGCCGCTGCATTTTTCGCACGCCCCGTACGGGCTGTTGAACGAAAACATGCGCGGCGTGAGCTCCGGGATCGATACGCCGCAGTCCGGGCATGAAAGCACGGTTGAAAAGAGCCGCTCCTCATCGTCGACCAGCACCGTTATCAGGCCCTCCGACATCTCCATCGCGGTCTCGACCGAATCCGCCAGCCTCGGCCGTATGCCTTCTTTAATCACGATCCGGTCGACCACGATCTCGACCGTGTGCTTTTTCTTTTTATCCAGGACGATCCTGTCCTCGAGGCTCATCATCTCGCCGTCGACCCTCACGCGCACGAAGCCTTTTTCGCGCGCGGCCGTGAAGCGGTCTGCGTGCTCGCCCTTTCTTCCGCGCACCAGCGGCGCCAGTATCTGCAGCTTCGTGCCGGCCGGGACGGTCAGCAGCGACTCGACTATCTGGTCGAGCGACTGCGAAGTGATCTTCTTGCCGCACCGGTGGCAGTACGGGACGCCGATGCGGGCGTACAGCAGGCGGAAATAATCGTAAATTTCGGTCACGGTCCCCACGGTCGACCGGGGATTGCGGTGGGTGGTCTTCTGCTCTATGGATATCGCGGGAGAGAGGCCGTCGATATAATCGACGTCAGGCTTTTCCATGAGGCCCAGGAACTGCCTCGCATACGACGAGAGGGATTCAACGTACCTGCGCTGTCCCTCGGCGTAGATGGTGTCGAAAGCAAGCGAAGACTTGCCGGAGCCTGACAGGCCGGTGATCACGACCAGCCTGTCCTTGGGGATTTCCAGATTGATGTTTTTGAGATTGTGTTCCCGGGCGCCCTTTATGACGATTTTTCGGTCGCTCATATCTGGGTGATATTTATCGAACCGCACATCGGGCAGATGACATCCATATCTTCCTGCTCTTCGTCTTCAATGTTTCCGGTCTTCTTCTTTATTATCGTGTCTTCCCATCTGTAATCGCAGTCTTCACAGGCAAAGCTCACGTGGACGCGCTTTTCATCGTCCCAGTATTCTCCTTCGCTATCCGAATCTTCAGGGTTATCTCCTTCCTCGAGCAACTCTTCCTCCTCATAGTGCTCGTCGTAGTAATCATCCTCGTATACTTCGTCCTCGTAATCCCTTTCGTAATTGTCCTTGGCCATAGCGTCACCCTGCATTCAAGAATTAATGGATGTCAAACTCTCTTTGTAATATACACAAAATAACTATCGGACGCACAAATAAAAATACTTTTTCTCTGCGCCTGATATCAAAAAAAATGGCCCCTGTTTTTTGTCAAAAAAAAAACATCACGCGCCTTATTTTTATTCCAGAGGTTTTTCAATGACCTTCATCTGTTTTCCCTGAGCGGGCGGGCACTGGATGCTTGCGGGCAATTCAGCCGCCTCGCTTATGATCATGTCCCAGATACCCCATCCCCCGTATCGGGCGGCGTCCTCCCTGAATTCGATTGCGACATCTCCGCCCGAAACGATCTCGAGCGGCAGCTTCATGACATAAAGCGAGAAATTGTCGATATCCGAAATCCTGATTGTTTTTAAAAGAGTCTTTCCGGTGCGCAGGTTTTTCAGCGAGACCGCCAGGGGAGAAAAATAGGTATCTCCCGCGTTCCCGACAAAGCTTACGAAATCGATCCACAGCCGGTATTTTTTTGAGGGATCCAGGCCGCGGACAGTCACCGATGAGCCGCGTTCGTCAAGAACCGCGGCCTTCTTGTCAACCACCGGAGCCCGGTCATCCACGAGGAACAGCCCCCTGGCCCTTCCCCACTCATAGATTTCCTTGGCGTCCATGACGCCGCGCCAGGTCGCCTCAAACGCGCCCTCGGGCTCGCAGCCCGGGTTGATCGTGATGAGTCCCTGCGCCGGTGTTTCGCCCGAGAACAGAAGCCTGAGAAAAAATACGATGAAGAAGAGCGAGGCCGCTATGGTAATGGATTTGTTTTTCTTTGTCATTTGATGTTCATGCCGGCGAAATGTTATTATTGCGGTACGGATAAACCGTGACATAATCCGGGCCTTAGTCAAGCAGGAAATCGTCAAAATGGCAAATTTTAATTCTTGACCGTCCATAACGGCCGGATTAGATTTATTTTATATCATTAAAATTTCCGAAGCCCCCTGGACCCCGATGTGGGCACGAGAGAGGAATACAATTATGAAAAAATCGACATTAATTATCATACTCACGGTTTTTGTACTGGCGCTGTTTACAGCATGCACAGAGGAGGAGAATCCCACCGAGCTCAGGTGGAGGAACGAAGCAACACAGCTTGAGGAGATCAGGTGGGTGAATTACGAAGACACAAATGATATTGACCAGACATGGGATGGTGATTTCACTACCGGGACAACTACAGATTTCAAAGAGGTTGACCTGCTTAACGGACAAGGTATCGGTGCAAATGGCGGCTTGACATACAGGCTTGAGAGCGGATCAGATTATAATTTCGTTTTGGATGAAGGAAGTTCGGAGACAATCACAGTTGATTCCTATACTGAACTTTAATTGAAAATTTATAAAACACACGTAATTTTAACAAGAAAAGACATCTCTATTATTAGTTGAAGTTTTACATGAGCATCACTGGATAAAAACATAATATCTGATGAAAATTAATCTTATCATATTTTTCATATCGTTACTGTTCGTTAGCGAAGGGTTTTCTGATACCCCTGCGGAAAAACCGACAGCAACATGGATGAATATCAACGGAAACTGGACAATTACAAACGGCAAACTTGCACAGATGCAGCCGCGCTCAATCAGGTGGGAATACCACGAGCTCATGAATTACAACACCGTGGTTACCATCAATCCTGTCGCGCAATTTTCTGAATTGAGTTTTACCTCTAAAATCTACAATCCTGGACAGGACATGACTGCCGAATTCATGGTCCCTTTCGCGGTAACGAGCCCGAAACAGCACTACTACTACAATTTCCTGGCCTTCAAGTTTGCCGGGGATGAAAAAAAAATCAGCAGGATCTCGCTGATAAAATCAGAGCGCAAAGATCCGTCCAAACCCTTCACCGAAAAAAACAACTTCACCATAACCGAAATCGCTTCTGCCCGATGCAATATACCGTACTGCAAGCGGCTTAAGTGTTCAATCACGTTCAGCGACGGCTCGGCAATACTGAAAGTCAACCGCAAGAAGATGCTTGAGGCGCCGATTCCGGCCGATCATTCGGGGAAAGTCGGTTTCGCCGCGCGCAATATACGAATCAGCATCGATGACGTCAAGGTTTTGAAGGGAGACGAAATCCTGCTGTCCGACGATTTCTCGTCTGACACCCTGTATGTCCCCACGGTTAAAATCAAGCGTACCCGGGAATAAAAATCCGCGCTCTCCAGGCGAGCCGTGGGCGTGGTTTTTCAATCGGCCAAGTCCAGGCGCAAAAAAGCCCCGGCTGCGCCGGAGCTTTTCATTACCGAATAATCCTCACAACTACTTGATGAGCCTCATCACCGCATCGGGTCTGATACGCGAGACGCTTTCGATGCCGGCTGGGCCGACTTCCGCGAAAGCGCGGTCTATGCCGCTCACGATGTTCTCTGTTTTATCGGTCACCGCGAGGTTCGAGGCCATGATATTGTCGAGCTCGACCTGGAGCCTTTTCAGTTTGTCGACATCGGATGAGATCATCTCGGTTATCTTCGCGTTTCTGACATTGAGCACTTCCCCGGTCACGCTCTCGCCGACGAAAGATCTGAGCACGCGGTTGCCCTCGAAAGTTACGGTGTCCATGATCTGCTGCTGGTTCTGCCCGCCCTTGCCGTAATCGGCCCCGAGCTGCTCAAGCCCGTCGCGGATAATCTGGTTTCTGGTGAGAGAGGATTGTATTTCGCGGAATTCGCGGTCAATGCCGTCAAGCCTGGTGTCGATCCTGTTGCTCAACGATACGGAATCGGACCTGACTTCTTTTTTGCGTTTATCGGGAGTTTCCCCGTCAACCTGTCTCTGATTATTTATTTTAACTGCGGAGCCGAGTATGGCGTCAACTGAAACTTTCATCATACACCCTCCATTGTGTTATTACCGCGGGCGCCAGCCATGCACACCCGCCTCCTTAAAATGCACCGAAAAGCATACTATGTATCAATAATGATAATATCGGCCAAAAATGTCAAGTTTTTATTGAATATTATTCAGTTGACAGGGGAACCCTTCTTCTCGATCTTCTCCATCCGCAGGGATACGAGTTTCGATATCCCCGGTTCCTCCATGGTGACCCCGTAAATGGACTCGGCGATGCTCATGGTCTTCTTGTTGTGCGTTACGATGACGAATTGCGTGCCCCGGGAGAATTCCCTGACCATCTTGACGAACCTGCTGATGTTTTCCTCGTCGAGGGGCGCATCGATCTCGTCGAGGAAACAGAACGGCGACGGTTTCACCATATAGGTCGCGAACAGGAGCGCTATGGCCGTAAGGGCGCGCTCGCCGCCCGACAGGAGATTGATGCTTTTCTGTTTTTTCCCGGGCGGCCTCACCGTGATCTCGATGCCCGACTCAAGAATGTTCGACTCGTCGACCAGGTCGAGCGCCGCGTCGCCGCCCTCGAAAAGCCTCCTGAACACCTCGGTAAAATTTTTCTGTATGTCCTTGAAAGTCGAGAGGAATATATCAATGGAGGTCCTGTTGATGTCCTCGATGACCGAAAGGATGTCTTCGCGCGCCTTTTCGATGTCGTTTTTCTGGCCGATGTAATACTCGAAACGCTTTTTCAGGTCGCGGTATTCCTCGATCGCCAGGTTGTTGATCGGGCCAAGGTCGCTTATGCTTTTCTTGACTTCCTGGATCTGCTGCTGAAGGTCTGCGAGCTGGAACGAACCGACAGGGATTTTTTTCAGGTCGGAGATTTTCTTCTCGTATTCGACCCAGAGATGGTCTTCGATGCCGTTTTTCTTGAATATTGTCTCGACCTGGGACCTGTCGAGCGAGCCTATCTTTTCGATCACTTTCTCGAGCTCTTCCTCGTCTTTCTTGCTCATGCTCTTGCGTTCGAGGATGCGCTTGTCGATCTCGGTCCTTTTCTCGGTTATTTCGCGGATGTTCTGCATGAGGGACTGGCTGCGCTCGTTGAACTCGATGAGCCTGGTCTCCCACTCCTGAATTTCCCTGGACAGGTTCTCCATGGCCTTGTCGCAGCGAACGAGGTCCTCGCCGTAATTTTCAATCTGCTTGTCCAGGTCTTTTATCTGGTGGTCGAGCGACTGTATGTGCTTCTCGATCCAGTCCTTTTCGGTCTCATTGCGGGAGAGGTCCTTCTCGACCTTGGTGATCATGCCGTTCACGTCGTCGAGCTCGTCCTGTTCGCTGCGGATGGACCCTTCGAGGGTGCCGATTTCGGCGCGAAGCTCCTCGATCCTGGACACTTCCCCGTTGATCCTGGCGTCAAGGCCCTCTTTTTCTGCATGGATGCCGGTCTTGTCGAAAAGGATCGACCTGAATCCGTCCTCGTAGCCCTCGAAAACGCCGAACTCGCTCCTGAGCGCCGACAGGTCGATCGACCGCAGCGCCGACAGGGCCTCTTCGGGTATCCCGGCCTCGAGGCTCTGGAGGGCCCTGTTGAGAAGCGATTCGATCTCCCTGAAGCTCTTGTGGATTCCGTCGCGAACCCGGTTCCGCTGCTCCTCCGAATCCATGAGCTCGGCCTTTCTCTTTTCGATTGCGTCGACCAGCCTCTTAATGACCACTTCGAGGTCCCCGCGGAGCTTCTTGAGCCGGTCCTCGCTCGCGGCGATGGTTTCCTTGTTCTGCTCGATCCTGTCGCGCAGGCCGTGTATCGACGCGATCTTTCTTTTTCTGGTCTCGAAGAACTTTTCGAGACGCTCGCGGTCGTCGGCGATTTTCTGCCTGATTTCCACGCCCGATGCTGCCGATTTCTCTTTCTGGTCGAGCAGGTCCTTGCGGCTGCGGGTGCGTTCGTCCAGTTTTTTCTGCAAAGACTCCTTCCTGGCCTGCTGTTCCAGGATCATCTCACGGTTCTTCTCGGTCTTGGTGTCGATGTCCTCGACCCTGATCTTGTATGCATGCAGCCTCTTCTCGAGCTCGAAAAGCTGGTGCTGCAGGTCGTTCTTCTTCTTTTCGTCCTTTTCGTTGTCGGCGGATATTGTTGAAACCCTGGACGATATGGCCTCGCGCTCCTTCTGGAGGCGGTCGATCTGCTCCTGCACCTTGTCCTGCTTCGACTGCAACTCGAGGTACCGTATGCAGTTGATCTTGACGTCGAGATCGACGAGCTGGGAGCGCAGGCCGAGATATCCCTTGGTGCGCTCGGCCTGTTTGGCCTTCAAGTCCTTTTCGCGCTCGATCTCCTTGATGATGTCGTTGATCCGGTTCAGGTTCTCGCCTGTCTCCTGAAGCTTGCGCAGGGACTCCCTCTTCTGGAGCTTGTAGCGGGATATGCCCGCGGCCTCCTCGAAGATATAGCGCCGGTCCTCGGCCCTGGTGGAAAGAATCATGTCCATCTTTCCCTGTTCCATGACCGAATACGACGACTTGCCTATTCCGGTGTCCATGAAGAGCTTCTCGATGTCCTTGAGGCGCACGGGAGACTTGTTGATGAGATATTCGGATTCGCCGTCCCTGAAAATCCGCCTGCTCACGGTCACGGCGTCGGAATCGAAGTCCAGTATTCTCTGCGCATTGTCAATGGTCACCGACACTTCGGCAAGAGAGACCTGCTTGCGATGTTCGGTCCCGGAGAAAATGATGTCCTCCATGGTCGCGCCGCGGATGTTGCGGGCCTGCTTTTCCCCCAGAACCCACTTGATCGCGTCGACGACGTTCGACTTGCCGCAGCCGTTGGGCCCGACAATACAGGTGATCCCCGGCTCGAACTCGACCTGGGTCCTGTCCGCAAAGGACTTGAACCCGAACATTTCCATCGATCTTAAAAACATAGGTTCTTCCGATTGTTTCTTAATACGAGAAGACGGACCGGACAAAGCTAAGAGAGAAGCTATTGCCAGAAAAATAATAAAAAGTATCCGCTCGGCCCATGGCAAGGAGAATTTTTTTTATTTTACAAAAAAAAGCGGCGTGTGTACAATGTGGCGCAATCAATGACGGATACAAAATCCAAAAAATGAACAAAAACGTCCCCATTTGCCAGAAAGGCGCTTTTGCGATATAGAGTAATACCCATGAACGCTATACCGAAAAAAAGCCTGACACTGCTCATTACTGCGGCCATTGCCCTTTTGCCGGGCTGCACTAGAATGAACACAAAGGGGACATACAGCTCGGAGCAGACCAGCACGGGCACGGTTTCAGAAAAGATAAAATCCCCGGACTCTATCGACCGGGCGATCACCTATGAGATATACTTCAGGCCCGAAAAGCCCCTGCGCTGCATGATGATCGGCCTGACCGCCGCCTACAACGACCAGGGGCTTTCCGGGAAATCAAAGCCCCTCAGGATATTCTTCATGGTCGACCGGCTGATAGACGTGACCCGTTACGGGAAAACCGAGAACAGGTTCGTGCATACCGAAATGGCGAAAAACTACAACAACGACTGGGAGCAGACCAAGGAAATCACCCTGTGTTCCAGGGACAACGACCCGATGATGCAGATAGAGAACAATTCACGCTACAGGGTCAGGTTCACGAGCTTCACATCCGAGAAATTCGATTACATCCTCACCTTCAAGTCCGACGTGAAAATCACGATCTGGGAGCCCTGACCGGGCTGCCGTTCCGGAGTATCCATGAAAATAATTTTCTTCTTAATGCCGCTCATACTCTCCGGATTTCTCATCGGTGGGAACTGGGATGCACTTCTTGCCGGGGCCTATACGGCCACCGGCATCGGCGGCTCGACCGGAATGATAACCACGCCCACGGCAAAAACCGGATGGGACAATTCAGACCTCGGCTTCGCAGTCGGATACCATTTCATCACCGACAACGATTACAGCCACGCGCCGACAATCACCGTTTCCTTCATGAAGCAGGCCGATATCGGGTTCGCCTTCGATGCACAGGGCCCCAAGGGTGATGATTTTCTCTTTCACGCGAAATGGAACTTCTACAGCGCCGGTGAGGCCGCTCTCGCGGCAGGAGCAAATATCCAGGCCGTCAGGTTCAACATGCATGACGCGCCCGAGCCGTTCGGCCAGGCATATCTTGCCTTCACCTACCTCGGGGATTTTTTCGGCATGCCTGCCCAGACCTCCATTCTATTCGGGAAAACCCTCGGCAGGGGATACTACAACGGCGACATCGATTTCTCCATGAGCTTCGATCTGAACCTTTTCCCGGATTATCTTCAGAACTACCTGCACTGGATAAGCGATTTCGCAAACTATTCGTACACGGTCGATCCGAACGGCACGAGCCACGAGCGCAGGGGCGCCTTCAACACGGGCTTTCGTATCGTCGTTCTCAAGGGAGATGAGCGCTTCAAACTGAACTTCGATCTTCTGGTCACCGATTTCTTCGACGAGGGAGAACGCAGCTTCGTCATCGGCACCATGTTCGGGTACGCGATCCTCTAACAAGCATAAAGGAGTGCCGAAATGAAATATTTAAAAAATGCATTCATCGCCGTCTCATGCCTTTTCCTGTTTTCCGTATCAGCGGAAACCGGAAGCGAAAACATGATAATTGTTCCCGTCAAAACAGACGGGGGCTGGGGCTATATCAACAGCTCCGGCACATATGCAGTCAGCCCGCGTTTTGATCGCGCATGGCTGTTCTCCGAAGGCCGCGCGCCGGTCAAAATAGGAGGATATTGGGGTTACATCGACAAAACCGGCAACTGCGTAATAAGCCCGCAGTTCGATCGCGCCTGGTGGTTCTCTGACGGCCTTGCGCTTGTCAAAACATCGGGAAGATGGGGATACATCGACAGATCGGGAAATTTTATCATCAGTCCTCAGTTCGATGATGCGCTTGTTTTCTCCGAAGGCCGCGCGCCGGTCAAATCAGCCGGTTTCTGGGGTTATATTGATAAAACCGGCAGGTTCGTGATAAGCCCGAAGTTCGAAGATGCGCTCGTTTTTTCCGAGGGAGTCGCTGCAGTAAAATCAGGAGGAAGATGGGGTTTCATCGACAAATCCGGAAATTATACTATCAGCCCGCAATTTGATCGGACCTGCTGGTTTTCCGAGGGAGTCGCCCCGGTCAAATCCGGATGGAAGTGGGGATATATCAACAAGTCCGGCAACTTCGTGATCAATCCCCAGTTCGATCATGCATGGTGGTTTTCAGAGGGGCTTGCTTCTGTGTATAAGGGAGGAAAATGGGGTTACATCAACAAATCCGGCAACTATGTGATCAATCCGGATTTCCTCGAGGCCTGGTGGTTTTCCAATGGACTCGCTCCGGTCAAAAAGGGATGGAAGTGGGGATTTATCAACAAGTCCGGCAACTTCGTGATCGAGCCCCGGTTTTATGATGTTTTCGTCTATTGACCGCCGGGAAGATGATTATCCCCTACTTTCCCAGCCTTCGCTTATCGAAATCGCTTCTGGTGAAAAGCGAGATCACCTCCACGCCTTCCTTCTCGATGTTCTCGCGGCCGCCCTCCTCGCGGTCCACGATCACGGCGGCCCTGACCACGACGAGGCCCGATTCGCGCATGCGCTCGATAGCGGTTATGGTCGAACCTCCGGTGGTGATGACGTCGTCGATGACCACGACTTCCTTCACTCCCTCGAGGTTGCCCTCGATCCATTTCTGCGTTCCGTGCTTCTTGGGCTCCTTGCGCACGATGAGCGGCGAGATCGTCGTTCCGTGGTTGAACGCCTCGATGGCGGTCGACACGCTGATGGGGTCCGCTCCGAGCGTGAGGCCCCCGATGCCCTGAACGGCCTTATTCTCTATAAGAGGCTTAAGCGCCTCGAACATCACCTTGCCGGTAAGGGCGACTCCTTCGCCGTGAAGAGTCGCGCCCTTGCAGTCAAAATAGTAGAAGCTTTCCTTTCCCGACACCAGCTTGAACGGGGGATCCTCCCGGTACATGAATGACCGTGTATAGAGTAGGCCGAAAAGTCTTTGCCTGGCGTCGCTCATAATGATCTCCTCTTGTTCACAATTTATTTTTTTCTGACATCGTCCCTCTCCCTCAGGGAGAGGGATCAAGGGTGAGGGCATATAAAAAACACCAAACCTGCCTTTCCGGGAGTATGCCCACTCGGACACAAATCGCACGAAAGGGGTTTTTTATCAAGAAGATATTTTTCAACGAAGCAAACACCGGAGATCATCCCTGACTGCCAGCAGAAGATTCCTGCTCTGTTGTCCGTTTTGAAAAAATTAAACGACTTATCCTTTTACCGAGGGCATTCGCCGGTAATTCAAGATATCGATTCACAAGGGTTGAAATGATTAATACCAGCGGAACGGCCACTACCATCGATTGAAATGGAGTCAGGAAACCTCTTGAGGCTTTGATGCAGGCAAGAAATATAATAAGATGAAACAGATACAAACTGTACGATATTTTCCCTAAAAATTGAACGATACTGTACTCAAAGAAGCGTATCGTACTCTTCGAGGAAACTGCCATTACAACAAACCATCCTGAAGCCAGCAGAATGCCGGGCTTCCCGTTTTCGGGAAAGGGATTCGAATACAGTATTATTGCAGCCAGCGCCAAAATTTTTCTTATTAACGCTGGAATTCTGCAATACACTTCCTTGATCCTTCGTACATGGAGTGCGATCGACGCACCAACCACAAAGTTTAATTGGAATATCATTGATTGCCTGATGCTTGTATGATCAATGGCAAAAAATTTCGGGTGGATGTAATATATTGCATAAAAGGCGACGCAGATGCCCATCAACAGTACAACGGCCGACCCCCAACGTCTGATTGCCAGATAAACAGCAGGGAAAACAAGGGAAAGCCGCATCTCGTGCACCAGCGACCACACCAACGCGTTGATTTTCCATGTACTAAAATTAGTGATCATGATGGCATGATCCAACAAATCTCGCGCAGTGATGGTGTATCCCAGAAGTAAATTATAAAATGGGTTGAAGCTGTTGCTTTTTTCGTTACCGAAGAGAAAAATGAAAAGAAAGCCGACCAATACTGAAAAGAAATAAGGCACCCATAGTCTGAAAAAACGCCGGATATAATAAGCCAGGTAAAGCTCCTTGAGCGAGTCCATCATCCTGAAAAGAGCATACCCCGAAAGCACGAAAAAAAGCATGACCGCCTGGGGCCCTCCCCAGATCGCTGCGAGAGGGGTTCGTTCAAGAACAGAAAAGAGATGATCACACCATGCAAATTCGGGAAACCGGGTATCCAGAAAAAAATTGATGAAGTGCCATATGACCACCGACAGGGCTGCAATGCCACGCAACCCGTCGAGGCCATGCTCATGGCCGGCCCACCTTGAAAAATCTCGGTCGAAGGTGTTATCATTTGCAGCCTTGACTTCATCATTCCTGATTGTTGACATTATAATTCGTATTCCTTAACCGTACGCTCACGAAGTGGCATTTTTATCAAGAAGATATTTTCCTGTATTTTTCAGGCCACAACCGGGCCAGGCGTTCGGCTATCGCCTTTTCCTGGCCCTCGACCGTGGGTTCGTAGAAAACCATGTCTTTTATATCTTCAGGCAGGTAATTCTCCTTAACGAAATGGCCCTCATGGTCGTGCGGATACCGGTAGCCCTTGGCGTAGCCCAAATCCTTCATGAGCGAGGTCGGCGCGTTTCTGATATGCATCGGAATTTCGTGTGCGCCGCGCGACGCCGCGTCCTTGGCCTTCCTGATGGCCAGGTACGATGCGTTGCTCTTGGGACACGACGCGAGGAATGTCGCGCACTGCGAAAGTATGATCTCGGCCTCGGGCAGGCCGATGTTCTTCACCGCGGTGAAGGCGGATACCGCGAGGTTCAGCGCGACGGGTGAGGCGTTGCCGACATCCTCGGAGGCGAAGATGACCATGCGGCGCGCGATGAAGAGCGGGTCCTCGCCCGCAAGAATCATGCGCGCCATGTAGTAAACCGCGGCGTCAGGGTCAGAACCGCGAAGCGACTTGATGAAGGCCGAAATGGTATCGTAATGCCGGTCCCCGGCCCGGTCGTAGTACATCATCGAGTTCTTGACCGCTTCCTCGAAATGCTCTTTGCCGATAAGCCCGTCTTCCGAGAGAGAAAACGCCGTCTCCACGATATTGAGCATGCGCCGGGCGTCGCCCCCGGCTGCGGCGACGATCATCTCCTTCACGCCGTCGGCAAAGCGGATGTTTCCCTCGCGGAGCACGCTGTCGCGCGCGGCCGCGTTGTCCATTATCTTCATGAGATCTGCGTCAGCCAGGGTCTTCAGCTTCAGCACCCTGGTGCGCGACAGGAGCGGCGATATGACGTTGAACGAGGGGTTCTCGGTGGTCGCGCCGATGAGCACGATGTCGCCCGACTCGACCGAGGCCAGCACCGAATCCTGCTGGGCCTTGTTGAAGCGGTGTATCTCGTCGAGGAACAGCAATGTCTGCTTCCCGGCCTTCCTGTTCTCCCGCCCGATGTCGATCACCCTGCGCACGTCGGCGACGCCGGCCGAAATCGCGCTCAGGAAATGCGCTTCCAGCGAGCAGTACCTGGCGATCAGCCGGGCCAGGGTCGTCTTGCCGGTACCGGGGTCGCCCCAGAGTATCAGCGAGAATGCCTCGCCCCCGTCGATCATCGAACGGATGATCTTCTTTCCGGTGAGCAGGTGCTCCTGGCCGATGAACTCCTCGAGGGATTCGGGCCTGCAGCGCTCCGCCAGAGGGCTTATGTTGTCGGCATTTCCGGTCATGGTGAGGACTGTAGGACGGGGCCTTTTTGTCGTCAAATACTAATTAAGCGCCATACGTTTTCAGGTCATCAGGGTGATTTTTGTGATTAAAGTATTGACACATTGCTTAAAATTATTACTGTTTCAAAATTTAGAAAACAAATATAAGGGAGCCTCTGTAAATTATATTTTTGATGTTCCCTTACGGGCATCCAGATTCCTTGTAATGTTTCATGAAAAGAAGTATCTCATCCTTCTTTTGAACCAGCCCCACCGAAGAGTGGGCAAAAACCATATTTTTATAGGCGCCCATAATCAATACTTGAGTTATTAATGATTATTTCGTATAGTAGTTATTAACCCTATTGACAGGAAAGAATATTGCCCACGGATTTTAATAAAAAGATTTTTTCATCAATTCTTCAGAAATTTCCTGAAAATGCCCGATCAGTAGTCCTGACCTGCATTCTCAGCCTGAGCGCCGGTCTTTCCGCGGTAGCCTTCATCTTCCTGACCGATTTTCTTTTTTCTCATACATTCATGATGCTCGCCGAAAAATCCAAGGCAGTATTCATACTGACGAGCTTAATCATCATAACCGGGACCTCGCTTCTGTCAGGTTACTTAGTGCATGGATTGAGCAGAGAAGCCGTCGGCAGCGGAATACCCGAGATCAAGACCGCATACTGGAAAGAACTGGGCCACATGCACATCAGGGCCGGAATAGTAAAATTTTTTGCGGGGATTCTCAGCATCGGAGGCGGCAGCAGCCTCGGGCGCGAAGGCCCATCGGTATACATCGGCAGCAGCGTCTCATCAAATTTAAACGGCCTGTTCGGCGCCGCGCCACGGCAGAGAAGAAGCGCGACATTGATAGGGGCCTCCGCAGGCCTCGCGGCCGCTTTCAATACGCCGGTGGCCGCAATCATGTTTGTCATTGAAGAAATACTCGGCGACATGAACAACCGATATCTAGGCCGCGTTGTCCTCGCCGCGGTGACAGGCGCATTCACGGTGCATGCGATACTCGGCAGGCATCCGGCCTTCTCCATCCCGTCGATCGAAAATATAAGCTGGTCCCATTATATTATCGTCCCCCTCGTCGCAATTACCGCATCCTATGCCGGCGTGTTTTTTCAACGTATGACGCTCTCTCTGAGAGAAAAAATCAGGAAGGAAAAACGAATCCCGGCATGGGCATTCCCGGGAATCGGCGGTCTTATCACATGGGTAATCGGCTGCAGCGCTTTTCTGGCATTCGAAAAAATCGGCATATTCAGCCTCGGGTATCAGGATCTTTCAAACGCTCTCAACAACAATTTCGAATGGGAAATCGCCGGATTTCTTTTTTTCGGAAAATTGCTCGCCACCACCGCCTCATATGGATTCGGCGGCTGCGGCGGCATTTTCGCACCCTCGCTGTTTGTGGGGGGCATGGCCGGATTTTTTATCGGAGGCGCGGCCTCTATCTGGCTGCCTCTGACGCCCGCTGACCAGATCGTTTTAACCGCGGTGGGAATGAGCTCGTGTCTCGGGGCGATTGTCCGCGCGCCCCTTACATCAATGCTGATCGTATTCGAGATGACGCACGAATTCTTGATGGTTCCCGGACTCATGATCGGATCAATTATCAGCCAGGCCATAGCGCATCGCTCATCCAGCCTGAATTTTTATGACATGCTGCTGGTCCAGCAGGGCCACGAACTGCATAAAATCAGGCCCCCCGTTGATCTTCAAAGCTGGCAGAACATGCAGATTTCAGCCATCGCCAGCCCGAACCCGGTCGGCCTGCGTGATCTCTCGGAAAAAGAAATGCAGGAAATAATAGAGCGCTATCCGTATAACGTATTTCCCGTTTTCTCGGGCGGATCCCTGCAGGGCATCGTCACCCGGCAGCAGATAAAGGCGGCCCTTCTCAGAAAAAAAATCCCCAGAATAGAGGAAATAGGAACCTGCTATGCGGACCAGACGGTGAAAGAGGTGGGCAACAAGTTTGTCGAGTCCGCTGAGCAGGTGTTAATCGTTCTTGAAAGGGATAAGAACACGATCAGGGGCATAATCACCCTGCACGATCTGATTCGGGCCCAGGCCTCAATACAGAACTAGTCTTACGGCATTTAAAAGTAATACCAGATGCTGTCGTACTCCTCTGCCGGTTCGCCGTCACGCTCGAGTCTCTTCAGGTAATCGTATATCGGCACGTCCGTTCCGACATACGTTTTCTGGTCGGCGATCTTCTTCTCCCATGGATGGAATTCGTATACGCGCGAGCCGTCTTTTTTGATCGATATGAAGTCCCTGTGCTGCCAGGCATTGAGGTCATTCTTTCCGAGTCCGGGAACGTTGTATACCGGTTCATCGGTGCGTGAAAGTCCCGGCATCAGCCTGGATTCCTCCTTCTGTTCCTGGAGCATGCGCGCGATGGGAACCATGTAGTCTTCGGTTTCAATCTTGCCTTTCGGATAGAACGAATAATACGGATCAACGCCGCATAACCTTATCAGACTGCGGAGCCTGGCGGCTTCGAATTTCCTGGATATATAGTAGGTGAACACGAGCTGGTTGTAAACCGGAATCCCCCTGGTTTTCATGTTTTCCACAGCCCTGACAAAATCCGGGGTGACCTCGTATGGATGCTGGATATGGGTCACAACCGCGATTTCCCTCCTGCCGGGCGACCTGAACGATGCGAGCATGTCGCAAAACCCTTCGGTCAGCCTCATGGGAAGCGTCACCGGGGTGCGAGTGCCGATCCTGATCCTTTCGACATGGTCTATGCGCGACACCTTCTCGAGCAGGGTTTTAATCCGCGAATCAGGCATGACCAGCGGGTCGCCGCCGGTGATGAGGACCTCGGTTATCGCATCGTGATCCCTGATCCACCCGATGGCCGCATCGAGCCGTTCATTATCGGCCATGGAACCCGCTTCGAGCGGTCCCTTGATCTCCCAGTTGCGCTGGCAGTAAACGCATATCTGCGGGCATGAATTGTAGGGCTTGAGTATCACGATGCCCGGGTAGCGCCGCGTGACCAGATCAACAGGAGAGGTGTCGGATTCGAGCATGAAATCGTTGATGTATTCCTCCCTGGCGCCGCCCTGGTAGGAACATATATAGCTGTCCGGAAATATCACCTGAGTGCGGATGGCCCGGCCCCCCCTTTCATCCGGTCCGGTAAAAAGAGAGGCGTAATACGGTGTGACACCGAACGGAATTCCGAGGTCCGAAACCTTCCGTATCCGCCCGATTTCGTCATCCGAAAGATCTGCATAAGCCCCGAGCAGCCTTGCATCCCTTGCGATGTGCCTGAGCTGCCATCGCCAGTCGCGCCACTTCGACTCATCCGAACCCGTGAAAGAAAGAATCCTTTTCCTGTTGATATCCCTGATCCTCACCAGCTTTTCATCAAGACCCGAAGCGTATCTCGACATTTTCTCTTCGACAAGCTTGTGTATCTGGTCGAGCTCCAGGGAGCGCTCCTGCGCTGCGTTACGACCCTTAAGATCGTCCCTTTCGCCGAATGAAAATTCGGTTTTTTCGTGGAGCCTGAATCCGCCCTCTATGCCCCTGACAAGATGGCATATATCGGCCCAGAAAGCCTCTGAAAGTGAGGGATCAGGACTGCCTTCGGCCGCATGAATCAGCTCATTCAGCACGCTGAACCCGGCGAGGCCCTCGCTGCGGGGATGAAGTATCCCGCGCCACGCCCTGGCGCAGTCCCTGATGATGACGAGATCGAGATCGTGCATACCGGTTTCTTTTTCCGAATATGTTATAAAATGACGCTTATTGACATGCTGCAGCAGCCTTTCCCTGATAATCTCGCTGTCCTCGCCCGATCTCAATATCGCGGTCCAGTCTTCAGAGATCGAGAGGAAAAGTTCCGGTGTATACTTTTTGTTCATGGTAAAATCCTGTCATTCATTATTGCGACAGCATTGTTTTAATTCTATCCATAATAAGCTCCTGCAATGATTTTTTGCGCGACTACAGATACCGTAAACACAGATTTTTGCCGTATTTGAATAAAAGCATCAGCGGTCAGTTAGCGGTGGAAGGATTCCGCCTGTTGGATGTTTGACAAACAGGCATCACCGTTCAGAACAGCAGGGTAATA
>JAKLIV010000031.1 GCA_022709405.1 Spirochaetota bacterium | reverse complement strand
GGGGATCACGGTATCGGTCGAATAACGTGCGACCGACGCAGGCGTCGATCTGATTTTCGTCTTCTCCCCGGCGGCGATTTTCGCGGCCATGCTCAGGCCCTTTTTGAGAAACGAACCGATATCGGCGATGTTGTTGAACGACACGAAGCTCCATGACCCGTTCGAAAGAACCCTCACAGAGCCGCCTACCGTGTCGCCGACCGTGAACATGTCGATCTCGTCGCCGGAAAGCGAGATCGTGGTCGCGCTTCCGGCGGAAAGACGCACCTCGGCGAACTCGCAATCGAGGCCCGACAGAGAGGCTGAAATCCTGTCTGCTATGGCATCTATACCGTAATCCATATCGCACATTCCATTCCCGGCGATCAATCATACCGGCCTGAAAAGAACCTAAGTGTTGCAGAGACATATTTTTAAAGCAATAAAAAAACCGGTTCGTCGTTAATATATAAAATCGATATTTTTGCTTGATTAATTTGTATAAGATGATGTACCCTTCCCCTGCTACCCCCAAAACCCGGACACCGCGAGATGAAGAAAAAACCGGCCAGAAAAATGTCAAACGCATCGAGGCTCTGGGTCTCCTTCGGCAATATGTGGCCCCCCTTCTGCAACCAGATGGTCATTGAAGGGAGCGGATCTATCGACTTCGACGCTCTCGGGGCAGCCGTTGAAAAGGCCTCTGCCGCGAACCCCGGCTCACGACTCGTTCTCAGGGGATTCCTGTCGCGGAGCCGCTGGATCGACTCAGGGCTGGTCCCCGGCGTGCGCAGGGCGGATGGCTCAGGCTGGTCGGGCCTCGGCCCGGAAGGCGCTCCCTTCCTCGACGGTAAATTCGACATCCGCTCCGGCCCGACATGCGAAGTGCTTGTCATCGAGGGATCGCCGCTTCGCCTTGCATTCAGGACGCACCACGCGGTGATGGACGGCATAGGCACCGTCACCTGGGTCGAAGACATATTCCGCGCGCTCCGCGGCGAAAAACCGGTCGGTTCGGAATATTGTGCAATCGAGGATGATTTCCTGAACGTTTCCAAAGCGACCGAAAAACCGCTCGGCAGACGGTACATCACCCCGGCAGGCAAAACACAGCCGGGCGCCGGGAGCGGATTCGTATGGCGAAGAAAAAAATTCACCGGCAGGCATTCGATGCTGCTCCCGGGGATCATGCTCGCCGCTGCGACTGAGGCATGGAGAACTGGGGACGGCGCCGTACGCATCGGCGTGCCGGTAAACCTGAGAACACGCCGACCGGGATTCCGTTCGACGAGCAACCTGACCAACGCGTTCTTCATCGACGTTGAGCCGGGCGACACTCCCGAATCCATATCGGAGAGGTTGAACCGGCGTCTTGAACTGCGCGACGACGGGTCACTCACATGGGAAGACAGAATACTCAGGCACATTCCGAGGCGTGTGCTTGAAAAGGCCCTGAAGGACGAAATCAGCTCTTCGAAAAAATCCGGCCTGTACCGATATCCTGCTGTCATATCGAACCTGGGCCGCATCGAGCCGGCCCCGTTTACGACGCAGGAGTTCAGGCCTTTATCGGTCTTTTTCATCCCGCCGGGAAACGAGTGGAGCCCTTTCTTCATGACCGTTACCGGCTTCAAATCTTCATTGGAAATCGCGCTGACCATGCCGGTATCGCATGGCGGCGGAGGAAGTATAGACGGCATCATGGAAAGAATAACCCGGGGTCTGAACGAATAAGGAGAACGCATGTCTGAAATACAGAGATACGCCAGAAAGCTGACCTACAACGAACGCATGTTCATCGCAGGAGATGAGATATGCCCCCCTCTGATCAACCAGCTTTTCTTCGACGGAGAGGGTTCTTTCGACCCGGAAAAATGGCGTGACGCCGTCGCCAGGGCCTCGGATGCGAACCCTGGCAGCAGGCTCGTGCTAAGGGGATTCCTGGGATTGAGCAGATGGGTTGACAGCGGCGTCACCCCCCCGGTCACCGAAATTGACGGCGGCTCATGGGACGCCACCGGTCCTGACGGCGCGCCCTTCCTGCAGAAGAGGCTCATGCCCGCACAGGGGCCGACGTCCGAAGTGATCCTGATCACGGGAAAGACGCCCAGGGTGGGATTCAGGACCCACCACGCGGTCATGGACGGCCGCGGCACTCTCGCCTGGGCCGAGGACATTTTCCGGGTTCTCAGGGGAGAGGACCCGATCGGATCGCGCTCAACGGTGAGCGACATGGAAATCGCGAGGAGCATCAGGAAGGAATACCGGAAACCCTTTCCGAGGGACAACATTGCGCCGACCGGCCTGCCCGAAGGTAACGAACGCGGCATCACCTGGAAAAGAATACTGATACCCGGCCGCTTCAACAATTTCCTGGGCCAGGTCGCCGTTCTGGCCGCCCGCGAGGCATGGAAACACCGGGAAGGCCCGGTCCGTTTCGGCGTCCCGGTTGACCTGCGCTCGCACGACAAAAAACTTCGCTCGACCGGCAACCTGTCGATCGCGATATACGTCGAAGTCAGGCCTGATTCGACCCCTGAATCCGTCGCCCTTGACATAAAAAAGCAGCTCGACGAAAAAAGAGACTGCATGATCGACCGATGGGACCCGCTCATCCGCCACATACCCCTGAAAACACTGGTGAAAAAGGGCAAGTCGATGATCGAGCACAACACCCGGACAGGACGATACGGCACATCGGGCCTGCTCACCAACATGGGCAAGATTCCCCTTGGCATATTTTCCGGAGGCGGATTCACCGCGCGCGCCATGTGGGGAATCCCTCCCAGCATAGAGAGCACGCCGTTTTTTCTCGGGACTGCAACCCATGAAGGCACGTCTGAAATGATACTGACCCTTCCGAAAGTCCTGGCCGGCAACGGCCGAATGGACCGGGTGCTCGAAAACATCAGCCGCGGACTGGTCCCCGCATAGCAATACCGCAACAGGAGCCCGGATGTACAGCAGAAAAGTCTCATTCAACGAGCGCTTTTACCTTGCGACAGACCGCATAACGCCGCCGTTCTGCAACCAGATGATCTATGAGGGCGCGGGCGAATTCGAAGTGGAAAAATGGAAGGCGGCCGTCGAATCAGCCTCACGCGCAAACCCCGGAAGCCGCGTCGTCATGAAGGGCTCCCTCTGGCGCTCGACCTGGGTCGACTCGGGCCTGACACCCCGGCTCAGGACGGTCGACGGGTCCGCGTGGTCGGGGATGGGGGACGAAGGCGCCCCTTTTTTGGAGACAGAGCTTGACCCGTACAACGGCCCGTCGTGCGAGGTCGTGCTCATCACGGGAAACGTTCCCAGGGTCGCGTTCAGGACCCACCACGCTGTCATGGACGGCCGCGGGACGATCTTCTGGGCCGAGGAAATATTCCGCGTCCTGCGCGGCGAGGAGCCGGCCGGCTCCGGTTCCGCGCTGACCGATTTCGATCTCGCGCAGACGTTTCAAAAGGAGAGACGGTATCCCCCTCCGCATGAATTCATCGCGCCCACCGGCAGGGCCGAAAAAAACGGCGGCGGCGTCACCTGGAAGCGGAGGCGCCTGCCGGGCAAATTCAAGAATTTTCTGGCCCAGGTGGCCGTTCTTGTCGCCGCCGAGGCGCGAAAACGCGGGCCGGGCAAGGTCCGACTGGCGATTCCGGTCGACCTACGTCCGAGAATGGAAGGGCTGCGGTCGACCGGCAACCTGACCAACACTATATATATCGAGATAGCCCCGGACGCCACGGTCAACGACATTACCGAAGACATCTCGGCCCAGATCCGCGGACGCTACGACGGCAGGATGTACCACGGGGAAAAAATAATGAACCATGTCCCCCTATGGGCCATTGTTCGGGAACTCCGCAAACTGATCAGACAGAAACACGCGGAAGGGCTGTATCACAATTCAGGCATAATATCAAACCTCGGGAAACTCGACCTGTCGAAGTTTTCGGGCGGGGGTTTCACCGCCGAATCATGGTTCGCAGTACCACCATGCCAGGAGATAGTCCCGTTCTTCATGGTGCTGGCCGGGTCAGGGCGGCATGCCGATCTCATGGTGGGCATGCCCAGGGTCCTTGCAGGATCGGGAAGGCTCGAAGAATTCATGGGAGCGGTGATCGGCGGTCTGTGCGCTGAACAATAGTTTACAGCGATGTCACATCCGCAACCCAAATATGTCTTGACAATTGCCCGATATTGTCAATGTAATCATGCTTTCGACAGTCAACGTTCTGCTGGAATTCTCTGTCGACTTCGAAATGTAAAAATATCATCCCACCCGGAAACCGACGCCATAGGAGATAGTGTATGTTGCGCTACATTCTTTACGGGCTTTATGCATCAATCCTTGTCCACATCAACCAATGGAGATCATACGAAAGCCTCCGTAAACGTGCTGAAAAAAAAGTGATCCGTCAGATCCACCTTGCATACAAAAACGTTCCCTATTATAAAAAGAAATACGACGAGGCGGGAGTCTCGATGAAGGATATAAAGACGCTCGCGGACCTGAAAAAACTCCCTTTCATCACCAAAGACGAGATCCGCGAGAATTTTCCGGACGGGATACTCGCCCTGGGCACCGACATCAAGCATTGCCACTACTCGGCCACCACCGGTTCAACAGGCCGTTCGCTTCCCTTCGTGTTCAGCCACAACACGCACATATTCTACAATACGACAAACTTCAGGGTGTACACCATGTTCGGATACAGGCCATGGCACAAGTCGGTTTACGTGAAATATACGAACTCGAACGTCCGCAGCCTGGGTCCGCTGTTCAGGACAGGCCACGTGAAGTCCATCATTACGGTGCAGGAGCAGATCGAGGCCATAAAAAAAGAAAAGCCCGACATGCTTGTCGGATACGCCTCGCTCATCCTCGAAATCGCCCGCACGGTGACACCCGAAGACCTGAAAATCATCAGGCCGAAATTCATCTCTGTCAACTCGGAGCTTTCGACCAGGGACCAGCGCGACTACATAGCGAGCGTGTTCAAGTGCCCGGTATACGACGAATATTCAACCGAGGAAACCTGGATGATCGCGTCCCAGTGCAAGGAGCACAACTACCATCTTTTCATTGACAATGTCTGGGTCGAATTCCTGAACGAGAAAGGCGAAGAGGTGAAACCCGGGGAGGTCGGCGAAATAGTCCTGACCACGATGATGAGCCCGGTGATGCCGTTCATCCGCTACCGCATCGGCGACCTGGGACGGCCGTCGAATAAAAAATGCGCATGCGGCAGGGGCTTCCCCCTGCTCGAGGCGTTTGACGGAAGGCGGGACGACTCCTTCATTCTTCCCAGCGGCAGGTTCGTGTCTTCGCTGAAGATCCTCAATACGTTCACCATGTATATTAAGAAATACCTCCACCTCATGGAGGAATTCAAGGTGATCCAAACGGACCCGGGCCTGGTGATCATCAAGCTCGTAAAGGGGAAAGAATACCGCGAGGACCGTTTCCAGGAGCTCATCGACCAGCTCAACCGTATTTTCGGGGAGCCGGTTACCATAAAAGTCGAGATGGTCGACAGCATCCCGAGCACGGGCGCGGTAAAAAGAAAGGCGATCGAATCGCTGGTGAACAAAAGGGATATCCCGGACCTCGCCCGGCTCAACTGATCACCCGGTCATGCACTTCTTGACCGCGCCGTCCCTCTTCCTCGGGAACCGGAGATAGGGCACCACGTCGTCGTTTTTCGAACCTCCCGTACCGTCGTATTCTATCGTAACGATCGGCACTCCGGTGAGCTCCTCGATCCTGTCGGCCATGGCCTCGGTGACGAGCGAGGGACAGCAGTACGACGGGTTTGTCTGCACGAAAAGCGAAAGATCCGGATACTTTTTCACCAGGTAGAATATCTTCAGGATATTTTCCATCGATTCACCGGTATGCACCGTCTTCAGGCCGAACAACGGAAATATGTCATCAGGATCGGCGCAATATTTACGGTAATCGTCGTTGTCCTTGAGTATTCTGCTGAAATACCGGTAATACTTCTTCTCTATCATGCGGGCGATCTTCTGAAGCACCGTAAGAAGCGCAACCTCTCCGATCTGTCCCTGCCTCAACCACTTCTTCAGGTATGGGGCCGAAACTATCTGCATGAACTCGCTGTAGGGAGTTGTCACCACCTCGCCGCCGTTCTTCTCTATGGTCCTGATCAGCTCCTGGTTCATGACTTCGTTGTCGCGCACATACAGGTCGCCGAAGATCGCGACCTTCGGGCGTTTGGTTCTGGTCACGGCGATTCTCTCGAACCTGCCGATGATATGATCAAGCGCCTTCTCCTTGGATCCGTCGTTCAAAAACGTGTCGTAGAGTATCGATACGGCCTCGTCAATGGTCCTGTCTGTCGCTCCCTTTTCGTTCTCGTACGGACGAATCGAGCAGGCTATCCTGTTCAGGTAGCCCGCGAACATGTGCGCGAAATAGCTCTTCACCACCACGCGGATCGGAAAGTCGGTGAACGTCATTTCACCGGTATAGACCCCGACCTTCCCCATCCCCCTGCCGTGGGCCTCAAAAAGCTGCTTCGTGAAAAAAGGGAACATCCCGATATTGCATGCAAGCTTCGATTTTGGGTTCCATATAACGGTGCTTTCAGGGTCGAGCCCGTTTTCTTCTATGTAATCGATGAAGTTCTGGACCATCACGCTTAAAGGGATGCACTGACCCGAATTCATGCTCATGCTTCGCTTGATCGAATCGGGCGTTTCCTTTACCAGCCGGGCGTCGATCCCTTCCTTCCTGAGCATGGCCTCGACGAGAAGGCATGCGACCTTGTCCCAGTTCGGGAAAAGAAGGGTCTTCCCCTGGAGGCTTTTTTTGCCCCTGTACCACATTGTCCGCTCCGGGATTTTCCGGGATGAGCCGTTTTCTGCTGCCGAGAAGCGGTGGTTCCTGAACGCCCTGATTCCGGCCTCTATGCGTGTTTCGTATCCGACGCTCGAGTCGTGCTCGTCGAGCTGCAATATGAGATACGGCTTGTCGTGCCTTTCCATTATCCCTTTCAGCAGGTCGATGACATACGAATCCGGGGTGCATTTGAACGAGGTGACGAATACAGGATATATCCCCTTCATCCTGCCGACCGACTCGGCGGCCTCGAGAATCTTTGATCCGTATTTCCAGTGAATCGTGTCGAGCAGCTCCTGGATGCTTTTCGTATCCGTTTCAGGAACCATGTCCTGAAAGAAAGTCTTGATCCCGTTCCGTGAAAAAATGTCGGGGATCCCGTTATTCATGGTCTTGGACATTATGGTGTAGGGCCTGCCGAGGAAAACCACGGCGATGTCGTCGAGGCCCGATGTTTCATCAATGAACATCTTCTTCAGAAAAGCGGATCTTGATTCGTAAAACTCGAGGGCGCCGTCATAGGCGTTCGAAACCTGGAAAAAAGTGGCCTTGATCTTTCCCGTTGAGGCAAGCGCTCTGTAAAGGTTCACCTTCATGTTGAATACATTGTCTATCGACCGCACCAGCGGATTGATAATCCTTTCCCGGTCGGCGGCATCCGAAACGGCAGCGACCACCTGGGGCGCGTACTGCGTATAATAGCAGTAATTTCTCTTGATGTTTCTGTCATTCTGCGTTATTTCCATGTAATCGGGTAGGAAAACGTAATCCGCCCTGCCGAGAAGGTGCCTGACATGGCCGTGAAGCCCCGACATCGGCGCGCAGAATTCTGCGCCGGCCATTCCCTTGCCGTCCTTGACTGCGTTCTTGTAGGTCTCGCTTGTCACGGTCTTGATATTCAGCAGATCGAAAAACTTCTGCCACAGGGGCATCTCGTCAAAAAGATGCAGGGCGGCGGGGATTCCGATAACCGGAGCCCCGTCATCGGTCCGCTGTCTATCGAAGGAAAATATTCGTTTTCTGAGTGCAAGAAGATCGAAGCCCTTATCCGACGCCACGAACTTCTCTGTGTCGTAGTCACGGCCGCAAAGGAAGCCGAACGCCACGGTTTCGCCGTTCACCTCCGCGACCCTTATCTTGCAGTGGTTCGTGCACAGTTCGCACACTTCGGATTTGACCGGAATGGAGTTCCTGTAAATATCGACGCCCTTGAATCGGGTGCGGGAGGCGTTCTCTTCGAGAAGATAGAGAGCGACGCCGAGCGCGCCGGTTAGATGACAGTATTTCGACACCGCTATCCTTTTGCCCAGCCTCTGTTCGAAAGCGGCGACCAGCGCCCTGTTCTTCGCGGTTGCGCCCTGGAAAAAAATCCTTTCGCCGATCGACTTTTCGATCGCGACCTTTGAGAGATAGTTCTCCCTGACCGAATGAAGAACCGAAGCGAGCATCTCGTCGACCGAATAGCCCTGCGAGACGTAATAGTTAAGGTCGCGCTCCATGAACACGGTGCAGCGGTCGCTTGAAAGCGGAGCCGGAGCGCGCTCGGCCCTCTGTGAATATTCATCCAGAGGGCAGCCGAGCTTCTTGGCCTGCTCCTCGATAAAGCTTCCGGTCCCGGCGGCGCACACATTGTTCATGATCGAAAAGGTCACCATGCCGTTTTTCATCGTGGTGAACTTCGCGTCCTGGCCTCCGATCTCGATTATGGTATCAACCGCGGGGTCCAGCTCGCATGCGGCCCTTGCGTGGGCGGTGATTTCATCGAGAGCGACATCGGCGCCGATTATTTCGCCGATGAATTTCCTTCCCGAACCGGTCGTTCCGGCCCCGAGGACGGTGAACGTTATATTTTTTTTTCTGGCGAGATCATCGATGCCCTCAAAAATCGCCTGCACCGCCTCAATCGGCCTGCCTGAAGTCCTGGTATAGAATCCGGCCAGCACCCTTCTTTCATTGTCGAGAAGCACGGCTTTTGTACTGGTTGAACCGATATCGATGCCGAGGTAAACGCCGATATGACCTGTGATTATCTCATAGATGTCGGTCTCCACCGCTGTGGTCCTCGGATACAGAGAGGACGTATAATCGTAACGTTCCCTGCTCTCAAACACCGGATAATCCGAAAGCTCCAGCTTCAAAACCGGGTAGTGATATTTCTTCTCTTTCTTTTCCGGCAGAATGAGGTCATCTGATTTTTTCGTCTTCAACGACCTGTCCACCATGTTTTCATTCATGAGGCAGATCGCAGCCCCTATGGCTCCATACAGATGGGAAAAATCATCGGTCACCACCTTCATCCCGGCCATATTCTCGATATGTTTGACGACCGCCTTGTTCTTTGAAACTCCGCCGGCGAAGATCAGCGGCGGGTTGAAATTCGCGTTGCTGAAGAGGGTGTCCGCCACATTTCTTGCCAGGCCGTATGAAAGCCCGTCGCATATTTCCTCGATCGAGAACCCCTCCTGCTGGGCGTGGATGAGATCGGTCTTTGCGAAAACCGAGCAGCGGGAGGCGATTTTGGGGATTTCACCCGTATTTCTGAAAGATATCTCGCTGAATTCCTCAATCCCCTTGAGATTGAGGCGCTTTGCCTGCTGGTCGAGAAAACTTCCGGTGCCCGCCGCGCATGACGTATTCGACCTGTAATTGAGGTACTCACCGTATTCATCGAACCTGACCAGGCCGAATTTTTCACCGCCGATGATCAGTATCGAGCCCGCCTTTTTATGGAAATGGGCCGCAGCCGTGATATAGCATATTCTCGAATCATACCTTCCGGTTTCGTGAACAGCCCTCGGCGTCGAGGATGTCACCGATATGCCGTCGACTCCATCAGCGGCCATCTCCCTGATGATTTCGGCCAGTGATTCGTGTATCCGGCCATTGTGAAAACGATACGCGCTCTTGACTATTTTCCTGTTTTCATCAAGAAGAGCGGCCCCGACCGAAATGGAGCCTGCGTCGATTCCTAAAAACCTGCGATGCGACATATTGACACCTCAAAAAATTGAAGCATACATAACATTGTTATGTTACCTGTAAAAATAAATCGCCAACAACGGGTGTTGAAGAGATAATTTTCTTTCATCTCAATGGATACGATCTGTATCTTCAGCCTTCTTCTCGGCCTCTTTAGCCATGCCGGAATAAGAGGCCGCGGATTTGACCGATGAGCGGATATTCATGACACCGGCGTAATTGATTATTTTTTCCCTGAGCTGTTCACCTTTTTTCAAATCGCTCATTGTCAGTTGCTTGTTCTTTTTACCGGCGTCGTGCTCTTTCAGCACTTTCATGTCGCAAAGGATCGTGAGGGCGTTTTCATAATTGGACAGGGAAAGCGCTTCGGAAAGCTTGATTTCTCCTTCATGGAACATGCGGATGCCGGTCTTCCTGACGTCATTGATCAGGTCCCGTCTGGGGGTCGACTTGATTTTGCTGGTCAACACGTGAGAAAGCACAATCAGATACGACTCGAAAAAGTCCTGGAGAGCCCGGGCAAAGAACCTGAGCGTTCTTTCACTCGTTCCATTTACATTGATTTTATTCCCGGAGACCGAAATCGCTCCCGTGGTTTCAAAAAAGGCCAGAGCCTTCTCCGAAATCCGCTCAACGTCCTCCATGATGCCCGAGTAAATGAACTCGCGCCTGAACAGCTGGTGGAGGAATACGCACCCCTCCCTTACCTTCTCACGGGTCATCTTCCCGTCCTTTGACTGGCACATGAGAACGACCGCGGTAAAAGCGGCAGGGAGCATATAGTGAAGGATCGTATTCTTGTAAAAATTAATCCTTGGCCTGTCGTCGTCATTAAGGACATAGAGTATCTCGCTGGATTCCCCCTCCTCGCGATTAATTCCATCAAGATTGAGTTCGGTTATGATCGAATCCTGCTTGTAGCTTTCGAGCACGTATGAAATCACGTCTGACATTCCTTTTTCCGTAGCGAGCTCATCGGTCGTGTCGATTCCCATGAACTTGACATAATCATAAAGCGCTGATACCCGGTCGGTAAGGTATTCCCTCGAGAACCCCCTGCCGCTGGAGTAAAGCATCGCCGAAGTCACCAGCGAGAACGGGGTGACTTTGATGATGTCGTTCACCTTTTTAATAATATGATAGGCGATGTCCCTGGTAAGGTTTTCCGTCTTGCCGTACTGCGCTTTCAGTTCCTGATAGCTGACCGGCTCATTGATCGAAAAATAGACTTTCCCGTGTTTTCTGTTGAGGAAGCGCCTGCTTTTTAAAAACGCCGACGTATTCTCTTTTTCTTTCTTCTTGCCTTTAAGTTCCTTGTGATATGAGTTCTCTTCCACGATGCGGTCGTAATTTATCGCCACCGGAATGAAGACCATGTCGGAATTATAGCCTTCTTCGATGGAATCGATGAGATATTTAAGAAATCCCATCTGGGGGTGGCCTATCCGGCCGGTGCGGGAGCGCCCGCCCTCGACGAAAAACTCTATGCCATACCCTTCTTTGACCAGAGTCTTGACATACTGCTTGAAAACGGCCGCATACAAATCGAGCCCCCTGAAGGAGCGTCTCATGAAAAAAGCGCCCGACTTGCGGAAAATAAAACCCATCGGGAAGAAAATCAGGTTTGATCCGGACAGGATATGCGGAGGGATGAGCATGTTCTGGTAGAAAAGGCTGGACAGTATCAGGTAGTCCAGATGGCTTTTGTGGCACGGCATGAACACAACCGGCCCTTTCTGAGAAGCCTCACGGATTTTCCTGAGATCGTCCAGATTGTAGCTGATACCGCTGAACAGCTTCTTGAAGATATAGCCCTCGAGCGTTTTCGAAAAATATTTGATCATTACTATGGAGAAATCAGCCGCGATCTCGCGGTAGTATTCGTAGGCCTTCCTTCTCAGTTTTTTCTCTGAGCCGGAGCGACTTGCGGCTTCTTTTGCGATTTCGTCAATAACGTTCTTGTGTGAAAGCACCTGGTCGACCATCTCACCCTGGGTCTTGATCACCGGTCCCAGAACCGTCCGTTTCTCATTGTCGTACACTTCCATGATTTTTTTTCGGATAAACTGCGCTCTCGCTTCGTTTGTCTTCAATGTTTCATCCGCCAGCACGTCCCGCAGGTCGATGGGCGAGCATATTCTCATTGAAGGAGGAGTAATGCTTTTCTTCATGGTAAAAAATGAAGGGATAATGCCCCAGTCACCCGTGGCTTTTGATGTCACGATCGTCCTGGTCTTCTCCGGGTTTCTGTTCCAGAATATCATCTGCGGCAGCAGATAAATCGGATCGGTCGATTTTTTCTGGATTTCAAGCAGCCATTGCAGGATGTCAGAATCTCTGTCGAGATATCGTTTCGTGAACAGCTCTTTCGAATAAAATGAAAATGCAAGGCTCTCCCCGCATGCCAGCTCGTCCTCAATAAATTCCTGGTCCGAAAGGACCGGGCCTGACACCTTTTTGGGATTGTTATTGATTGCAGCAATGATCCTGTTTATGTATGATGCAGCAATCTGAATGGAATAATTTCTGAACCCTATCGCCAGAGAAGGAATGGCGAGTTTGTGTTTTTTTAACAGCGATGTAAGAATAAGCAGGGAAGTATTGTTGTTCTGGAACGACGCAAAGACGATCCTGCCTTTTCCGGACAGGTCACTAAGTGTAGACAAACTTTCACTATCAAAATCCACCTGTCTGAACAAAAAACCGACGATGCCGCTCATGAATCTGTTGAGGCCATTGTCAACCAGCGATTTATATATGCTGTATGAGAAAATTCTGCCGTTTTTTTGCATAATAATACCCCTTTCTATTCAAAGGAGACAGCCACAATCCTTGAAAAGATACACACGGTTTTTCAATTTAACAATATTTTTTTGCCGGGCTCAGATCAGCAATACTCATCCAGCCCTTTTTGAATTGATGCGCGAGTACGATTGATAAGATCGTCAATATTATCGTTTGTATAGCCATTAATGTCAACAGGTTTATGGATTATCATTTTGGCCCGGCCCGGAAAGAGAGCGAGTGAGTTACTGGGTAGAATATTCTTTGTCCCGATAATTGTTATCGGCAAAACCGGCAGATTGATATCCAGAGCGAATTTATAAGCCCCCTTCTTAAAGGGAAGAAGACGCGCATCATGGCTCCTGGTGCCTTCAGGGAAAAAAAGTATCGATGTTCCCCCCGTTATTCTTGATTTAGCTTCATTTATCGATTTCAGGGCAGCTTCCGTATTAGACCTGTCTATATAAACATGGCCTGCCTTTTCGCAAAAATATCCGATGACCGGGGCCTTCCGGAGCTCTTTTTTCATAACCCATCTGAAAGATCCCGGAAACCATCCGTAAACAACGAAAATATCATACTGGCTCTGATGGTTTGCAACAATGATGTAGGACTGTTTTTTATCCATATTTTCTTCGCCGATAACCTTGACGCTCATGGGAGTCGCCAGGCTGCTCAGCCTGGCCCATAATATCGGCCAGAAATGATTAATCTTGGACCTGGTAATAAAGGCAATGGACAGGCATATGGCTGTCACAACAGTTGTCATTATGCCCAGGAATGGAAGGAAAAAGAAATATTTATACACCTGATACGGGTAAAATAATATCTTATAGTCCCTGAGATTGATACTGGAAAAGGCATCAGTAATAGTATTCAAACTGAGTTCAGGGATATGGAAGTACTTATAATTATCCGCAACGCTGAATTTCAACTTCATAGAGGATCCATTAAAAATTTTTTGTCATAAGTCACGCGGACTGACCAGTCAGTCCATATAGACCCATGATTTTTATTTGTCAAACAAAAAAAACAAAAAACAACCAGTTAAAAACAATTTGACATCACCGGGGATACAATCAAATAATAATGCACTTGTAAAATGAGCACCCAGAAACCAACCATCGACAAAAACAATGAATTCAGACTAAAACTCTACGCTGAAGTCGGTAAGTACTTTTCCCCGAAAGGCGAATTCAACGAAAAAGCGTTCAGGGAATCCCTGCACCAGTCTCTGATAAAAATCAGAGAGAGCAGCCCCAGGAAAAATGAAATATCCGACATCATAAGCAACTGGCTGACTTCATACCTGTCTGATGTCATAAAATATCTTCACGAAAAGAAAATGCCCGATGCATCCCTGAATCTGTTGACCGCAGCAATCGATGTCTCTTCGAATCTGGGGATCAAAAATGTCGTGATATCGGCCGAACACCTCCGGGGACTGCTGGCCTTCGCATCGTCCGGGGCGATGCCGGTTCACTCAGAAGAGAAGGCCAACCTCCTCGATGAAAAACGCAAAAAGATATTCGACGCGGCCATTGAAGTCTTCGGCCAGAAAGGATATCATAAAGCGACGATTGATGAAATTGCAGCCCTTTCAAAAGTGGGTAAAGGTTCAGTATACCGGTATTTTAAAAGCAAGGAAGACCTCCTCGAACAGCTCTTGAAAGAAAAATACCATGAAATAATCGAAAGAGTGAGCCACATCCTGTCGGAAGAAAGGGACATACTGGTGCAAATACAGGAAATGATCGAATTCTGGATAGGTTTTATCGAGAGCAACCCGGTTCTTTACAAGCTGATCCAAACTGAAGAAATCAACATCAAGGGAAAAGAGCGAGTCCCCTTTTATGACTACATCGTCGATAATCTACCCATGTTCAAAGAAAGGATATTGTCCCTGAACAAGGAAAAAAAGGTGAAAACGACGAATTTTTACACCGTTTTTTACGGGATAATGGGATTCATGGACGGTGTAGCGCATAAATGGTTCAGAAGAGGGATGAACTACCCGTTGCGTGACGAAATACCGATTATCCTTGAAGTGCTTTTTAACGGATTTGTGGGTGAATCCAAGTCAAACAGAAGCTTTATTTCCTTACTTAAAAAAACGATGGAAAGCATAACCAATATCGATCACTGAAAAAACCAAAAAAACTGCAGTTTTATGCCAATTTTATTGAATCGCCCCGTCAAAAAAAAATATTTTTTTCTATTATTAAAAATGAAAAAGCTGTCGAATATATGAGTAGTTTGAGAATAAAGAATTCGTTTTAAATCCAGGGAAGGAGGTAAACGAAATGGAAGTCGGAACAACACTCAACCTCATTCAAAGAGCGACAAATTCCAGCACAGACACGATTTCTGTAAGAAGTCCGAATCACGAATCCATAGCGCATGTTGTACAGGAAAGCCCCGCGATCGAAGAAAAAACCATGATGGATCTTCAGGATGTACAACGTTTCCTGTATATGCTGATAGGGTCGAAAATCAAGGTTTCGAACGAACAGAACGCGATCGGAAACAGATTGAACGAAGTAGCATGACAGACATCATGAAAAAAGACATCAAAGCGCTCGACTAGTCCTCTTCTGCGGGGAAGAGGACTGGATCATTTCCCCTGCCAAAAACATACCTGCCAGCCGGCGACTCAAGCGAACACCATAACGATCAAATGCTGCCCACATTATTAAAATTAAGAAAAATTCAAAATTGTAAAAAAAATGAATACTGTAGAAAAATTGTTGACCTATTCAGCGGTTTTTCATTTATAAACATATCAGGTTTAAAATTTGCATTTTAAATTATATAATCATATATCATATTTCGATAAATTCTCTTATTCAAAATTTATCATTTGACTTTAAGTTCTTCAGTGTAACAATAATATCAATCGATAAGGGAATATAACCCTTACGATGAGAGTGTTATCATGAGCAAGGAACTGAGAGACAAAGCAGATGTCGTTATCAGAGAATTGAAAGACGCCCTGATCCCTTTGAAGGAAGAAATTCAGAGCCAGAAAAGCGTTGGAAAACAATAACCGGATTATTCAGCATGAAGAGGTATCTCTATGCCGCCAAAGGGAGAACGGAGAAAACTGCAGATAATCAATACCGCCAAGGATATGTTCATAAACGAGGGCTTTCAAAGCACTCACATCGGCCAGGTCTGCGAGAAACTGAATATCGCACGAGGCACGGTATACCAGTATTTCAGCAATAAAAAAGAAATCCTCTATGCGATCCTGGATTCGGTAATCGAAGAAATCGAAGACATTCTCGATCCGGACGATCTCAGTGAATTTCTCGGCCATAATGAAGACCCCCAGAAGATAAAAAAATTCATCCACAAACGTATTGCAGGAACAATGTCGGTCCTGGTCAACGAGCCCATAGTAATCAAGCTGATATTCAAAGACATCGTCGGAATCGACGAGGAGGTCGCCGAGAGGGTGAACATTTCGGTGATGAGCCTTGCACGAATCATATCCGCTGAAATAGCCGAACTGAAAGACAAAAAAATATACAAGGATTCGGTCGACCCGCAGATCACCGCCTCGATGCTCATCGGGGGAGTGATGATGATAGTATATGAATATGAAAAGAAAAAACGGGACGTCCAGGACAGCATACTGATCGATTCGATCGCCGACAATTACCTCAGCGGGGTGGTGCGATGAGGCACTGCCACGCCGGTCAGAAAACCCGGTCAGGACCGGGTTTTTTTATGGTCTTTCTCGCCCTGATTCAAATCCTCCTGATTTCGACACCGAGCCATGGACAAAAAGCATCCCTTTCTGCGCCCGGGCCAAAAACCCTGATCAATGCGCTGAAGGGCAAGGACTCCGCGAAAAAAAACCAGGCGATGGAATATATAAAGGAAAACAAACCCGGGGATCTGCTGCCGATTCTTTCATCCCTGGCGCATAAAAGCTGGAACGAAAAGGACAGGAACATGGCCTTGACCGTCATCAAGATGTATCCGCCTGATACAGCCGTGCCGTTCCTGGTTGATGTACTTGAAAAGACGGATTCGCAGGAGACCAAGATCAAGCTGATTGATTATCTCTCTCCCTTCAATGACCGGAGAAGCGTAATCCCGATAGCAAAAGAGCTTAAAAATCCGTTTCAACCGGTACGCGAGGCCGCGGCCAGGGGACTCAAATATGCCGATGACAGGGTATATCCCGTCATTCTTGAGATGGCGGAAAGCCCCAATCCGGTAATGAAGCTGTACGCTCTCCAGGCATTCAACTATCTGTATGACAGGAGGTTCTACAACACGATAATAAGCCTCCTCGAAGACGAGAACAAGTCGATACGCATTTATGCCGTCATCTGTCTTGAGACAAACAAGCTCGGTCAATCAGCCCCACAGCTGCGCGCCATGGCCCTTAATGATAAAAACGACGAGGTCAGGATCGAAGCCATCCGGACCATCGGGTCTTTCGGCGACAGAAATTCACTGCCCGCCCTTTACGTGGTGCTGAACGACGCCAACAAGGATGTCAGAAAAGCGTCTATCTCTGCCATGGAAACAATCGGTGAAAAAAAGTCGTCGTATCCGCTATCTGACCGGCTGGCCAGGGAAAGCGATGATGAAATCAAGAAATCGCTGATCGACGCGATGGTCTCCCTGAAAAGCGGGGGCAGCCTCGCCGGGTTGAAAAAAATACTTCTCGAAGACAAAAAGGCCGGCCTGAGGATCGACGCTGCATACGCCCTCGGATGGATAAAGGACTCCAGGGGGCTGCCGATACTTCTCGAAGCGCTCGACGACGCTGATTTCCGTGTCAGGGCGGAGGCGTCGGCCGCTGCGGGAAATTTCAGGGACCGTTCGGCCTCGGCGAGCCTGATCGAAGTGGTCTCCCGCGACCGCGAGCGTTATGTGCGCTCCGCGGCCCTGTACGCTCTGAAGAAAATCAACGACAGGAAATCCGTAATCCCGCTGTTCGACATCTACTCGACCGAGAAAGACCCGGTTTTCAGGGAACAGATGCGCAGCGTGATAAGATCCTATCTTGAAAAATTGACCTGAGGACACATCGATGGCGCTCACCGACAGGGAAATCCAGCAGCTCGTCGAAAAGCTCAGAGGCAAGTACGCGGAATACGCGAAAAAATACAGCCAGAAGTGGTTTGACGTAAATCCCTTCGAAGACCGCCTTATAATGGCCGCAAAAAACAGGATGAACCTCGAAGGCTTCATCCTCGCCGAAATATCCAACTTCGAAAAGACCCGCGAACGCTACGAAAAAAAGAAAAAAGAAAAGGAGAATTCGTTCAGCAGGGAGGTTGACCGGATCATCGAGGAGCAGAACGCCCGCATAAAAAAATACACGCCGAAGCAGTTTCATCCGCGGGCCGGCTTCGAGATCGCCCATTTCTACGGCGCGGTGAGCGACATGGCCTCGTGCTATTTTCCGGTACTGTGGATCATTATTTCCGATCCGATCCTGAAAAACGTGCTCGTGGAAATCGAAAACGACCTCGGCTATCTGGCCGTTCCCAGGGGCAAGGCGCCGTCAAAAAGGATAGAGGACCACTCGATGATCCTCTCCCGGCCCCAGAGCAGCGACCTCGACATCGACCGCGACAAGAACAATTACCTCAAGGAAACCGCGTTCGTGCTCCATAAAATTGTTGATTTTTGCGACGGTCTGCTTGAAAGAAGGGAAAACGACTGGGCGCTGCCGTTGCCGCTGAACAAGTTATTTGTCGAGGACGCCAGGAAAAAGACGATACTGGCCCTGTTCTCCGGCCATACCGGATACGGGGCGATCATGAAGGTGCGCGACCAATGCTCGCAGATCATCGAAGACTTCAGGCTCAGGGCCTTTAAAAAGAGGGACGGGGATGAGCGTATTTGAAATCATCATGCTGATATGCTTCGGGGCGGCCTGGCCTTTCTCAATCTGGCGATCGTACAGGTCGCGTTCGATCGGGGGCAAGAGTCTGGCGTTTCTGGTCATCGTCCTCATCGGCTACAGCGCGGGGATTATCCATAAAATATACTACAGCAATGACAGGGTCATCATACTGTACATCGTGAACTTCATCATGGTGGGCATTGACACCATTCTCTATCTGAGAAACAGCGCGACCGTGAAAGCCGAGGGAAACGGAGAGGCGGCATGACTGCGGGAAAAGTGTATGATTACAGTTCAAAACTCATCGAGGTGGACGACCTGATCGAAAAGATCAGGCCCGGGGAAAGGATTTACCTGAGCAGCGGCCCGGCGACCCCGTCGAAAGCGGTCCAGGCCATTCTCGAGGGCGACTCGAAAACTCTTCTCGACCTCGAGCTGATTCAGCTCATCACCATGAACGACCGGCTTTCCCGGAGCAACATCGACCCGCGCTACAGGCTGAAAACTTTCAGCATCGGCGAAAGCATCAGCAAAAGGATACAGCAGGGCGAGGTCGACTTCATTCCCGCGCACATGATCGAAATTCCCTATCTTTTCGCGACCGGCGCGGTAGGTGTCGATATCGCCATAATAACCACTTCCCCGCCCGACGAGAGAGGATATCTCAACCTGGGCATCGCGCTCGATGTCGCGAACATCGTTATCAAGAAAGCGCGGATGGTCATAGCCGAAATCAACCCGAACATGCCGGTGACGTACGGCGAGACGTCCATCCACATCGACCAGGTGGATTTCGTGCTCGAGAGCGGCTTCCCGCTTCCGGAAAGGCCAAAAAAGGAATTCGACCGCGTGCAGGACAAGATAGGCTGGCACATATCGAACCTGATCGAAGACGGCTCCACCGTGGCCCTTCATGTCGGCAGGATATTCGACGCCATAGCCGCGAACCTTTCCGGCAAGAAGAACCTCGGCATATTCACCAACGTCATATCGGACTGGGTTATGGACCTGGTCGAGTCAGGGGCCATCTCCTTCGAGAGGACCCGGTACCGCGGGGGCCAGGTCACCACGAGCTACTGTTACGGGACACGGGAGCTCTACGATTTTGTCGACCGGAACCCGTTGATAGAATTCCACTCGACCTCGCGTCTGGCCAATCCCTACGAGATGAGCAAGATCTCGAACCTGATCAGCATCATGAACGTGAAGAAGATCGATATATCCGGGGAAAACGTCATATTCCACTCGGGCGACAACTTATTATCAGGCTATGAAAGCAAATTCAACTTCGCCTTCGGAGCCGCATTTTCGCGCAGGGGCAAATCGATCATATCCCTCCAGTCGACAGACCCTGACGGCAAGAGCAATATTGTGATCTTCCACGAGGAGGAGAGGGACAAAGCGCGGGCGACGCTGGGAGTGGCCCGGTATGTGGTGACCGAATACGGCGTGGCCGATCTGCTGGGAAAATCGATCAGGGAACGTGTCCTGGCAATGATCGACATCGCACACCCCGACCACCGGGAAAAGCTGCTCTCCACGGCCAAGGAGCACGGATACGCCTACCGTGACCAGATATATCTTGTCGAAGCGGCGAAAAACTACCCGGTAAATTACGAGACCGTCAAGAGCTTCGGAGACCTTGCTGTCAAGTTCAGGCCGGTAAAGCCGTCGGACGAAGAAATGATGCGCCGTTTCATCTATGGATTTTCGGACGACGACCGCTACCTCAGGTATTTTATCAGGATACCGTCAATGCCCCACAAGGACATGCAGGAATACATCAACATCGACTACGAATCGACGATGTCCATAGTCGGGATAGTACAGAAGGACCGCATAGAAAAGATCGTCGCAGAAGCGCGCTATACTTTCGTGAAGAAGAGCAAGACCTACGAAATGGCGGTATCCGTCGAGGAAGAGTATCGAAACAGAGGGGTCGGCACGTTTCTCATAAACTGCCTTCTGGCCATAGCATCGAGCAAAGGAATAAAGGAGATGAACGCCACGGTCCTACCCGAGAACAAAAGGATGCTGAAGGTCTTCCAGAAAACGACCATCGAGCCGTCAATCAAGACCTCGAAGGGCCAGGTCGAGATAACCTATCCGCTGAAAAAGATGAACAGGTAAAATTCGTTCATCCGTTATATTCCGAAATCATAAGCGTGATATCGTCCTCGAATTCGGGGGACGAGGCGCCGACATAGTCGATGACCATCCGGTACACGACCTCGCACAGTTCCGGCGCGCACAGGTTCCGGTGCCGCTGAAGCAGTTTGATCACGTTTTCTTCTCCGAACATCACCTGCTTGCTGTTGCGGGCCTCGGTGATCCCATCCGTGTAAAGCATGACCTTGTCGCCTTTTTTCAGCATCGTCGTGACGTTCGTCGCGTTGAACGGCAGCTGCTCGCTGACGATTCTTCCCTGTCCTTGTACCGGCTCGACGTCTCCCGAAGCTCTCACTACTAAAACCGGCGGATGCCCCGAATTACACGAGACCATGGCCCCCTCGGCGAAATTGATATGACAGAAAACCGCGGATATGAAATATCCGCCCATCTTTCCCTGCAGCAACTGATGCAGTTTTTTCATGGCAAGGGACGGATCGGCGCCTTCAGCATAGCATGTCGGCAGGGACATTTTCACCATGGCCGAAAGGAAAGCGGCCGGAACCCCGTGCCCGGACACATCGCAAATGAAAAGCATGATGTCCCGGTCGGTGTAATGATAATCGATAAAATCCCCTCCAACCGCCATCATTGGCATATACTTGAACCCAAGAGTCACGGCGCTCAGATCGGGCAACCTCACCGGCAGCAGGGACATCTGAATGGCCCGCGCCATCATGATCTGCCTGTTGAGCTCCTCTGACTGGTCCTGGATGGTCTGAGTACGCTCAATCACGCGCTGTTCAAGTGTATCGTTGAGTTCCGAAATCTCGTCGATCAGCCGTTTCTGCTCCTGCGACGACGCATTGAGGCTCTTTACCATGGAGTTGAAATTTTCTGCGAGCCTGCTGAACTCGTCGCGGCCGCGTATCTCGACCATGGTGTTCATGTCTCCCGAAGCCAGTCTATTGACCCCGGTGATCAGCCCGGCGAGGGGACGCGTGAAATGCCTTGACAGAAAGAGCGCGAAAAATGTCGCGAGCACCAGCGTCATCGCGGACACGGCCACCGCAACCAGCAGTATGCTGCGCTTGAAATCATCGACTTCGCGCGAATTAATATCGACGCACACGAGCCCGATGCCCTCGCCCCTGCCGTTGACAATTGGAGAATATGCAGTCAGAAACGAGCCGTATGCGTTGCGTACGATCTCGCGGTCGACATACGCCACCTTTTCCCTTATCGTCTTTTTTATCTGCCTGACGATGCTTTCAGTCTCGATAAAATCATTGCCCGGGTATGAACTCGGCTCGCCCCCGCCGGAATAGGTCACCGTGCATTCCATCGTCTTGCCGCCGATGGTCACCGGCCCCGATTTAATCCGGTCGTTTCTGCGCACCTGACCGGCCGGACATATGACCGAAAGCGGGTTTACCGTAAGAACTTCGAACACCTTCACGCCCTGTACAAGAAGCTCTTTCCTGGCCTTGCCGTCACGCAGCGAGACCCGAAGCCTGCCCAGATCTGTGTCCATTTCAAAGTCATGGTTATAAAACGTGTAATTGTATTCCACCGTCATTCGGCCTTGCTTATCGAAAAACATGTCGAAAGCGAACATCTCGGTTTCGAACCACATCAGGTCCTGGTCCGGGATGTTCGCGTCAAGGGCATAGAACAGCCTGTCGTTCTTTCGATCGTAATTGATGGAGTAAATGTAACGCACGTCCCTTTCGTTCTTCCAGACGGCGTTCATGATCCTCAGATACCGCCAGAATTCGGGTTTGCGGGATGTTTCAGGGCTGGTGAAGGATTCGTGGACGTCGCCGTCAATGGCGGTCGAAATGAATCTCGCGATGGACAGCTTGTGATCGCAGAAAGTGCTGAAAAAATTGTCCGCTGATACCCGGTACATGAAAAACCCCAGCAGCAAGGACACGATCATGTTCAATGCCATGAAAGCGAAGAAGAGTTTTCGTCTGAGGGTAAACTTCATTCAGTCCCTGATCCCCAGCACCTTGAACTCCGTGCGGCGATTCTTCTCGTCGAAGCCGGGCCCGGTCTGGTTTATCCTGGGTTCTGATTCCCCGGCTCCCCTGACATTGAACCGCGCCGAATCGAGCCCCTTCGAAACGAGATAGTCTTTCACTGATTCGGCCCTTCTCTTGCTCAGGCCCAGGTTGTATTCTTCGGTGCCGTGAAGGTCCGTATGACCGATTATCTCGAACCTGAGCGAATCATTCTCCTTCAGGAAGCGCAGGATCGATTCGAGGACAGGGTAGGATTCCTCCTTGATTTTGGCGGAATTGTAATCGAAGTAGATGGCGTGGATTTCGAAGCTCGCCTTGTAGATGTCGAAAAGGCCGAGTCCCCCGGGCCTGTCGGAGCAGAAATAGGCCGTGTCCAGGTTCTTGCTGTAGTAGAACTCGTTGGCTTCGGAATTCACCAGCGGCCCGAGGTTCACCGCCTTGCCGAACGTCCCGTTTCTGTACGAGACGAAATACACGTCCCAGCCGCCGTAGCCGCCGTTTCTGTTCGACGAAAAATAAAAACCGTCCTCGGAGTGGATGATTCCCACATCCTGGGTCCCTGTATTGAACGGCTCGGGAAGCGGCTCCGCGGCCTCGAAGCCGTCCTCGCCCACTTCTGATTTCATGATAAGCGAATCTGCGCTGCTGCCGAACGGCCATCGCGTGAAATACAATGTGTTGCCGTCGGGCGAAAGCGCGGGCCCGCGCTCATGGAATGCTGTGTTGACGCGGCCGGCGATCTTGACCGGCGTGGTCCACCTTCCTTCGACGCGCCGCGACCAGTACAGGTCGAACGAGACTCGGACGGTCCCCGTGGAGTCAGCAGGCATTTCCAGGCTGCCGTCGCGGTCCGAGGCGAAGATGATCAGGTCGCCGTTCATTGAAACGTGGGGCGTTTCGTCGTTGAACGGGGAGTTGAGCTCACGCATCGGCGCCGGAACGCTCCACTGGCCCTTTTCATACCGGGACATGTATATGTCCTGGTATTTCTGGCCGTCACGCTTGCTGTTGAACACCATGAAAGAACCGTCAGGCGACAAAGAAGGAGCGAAGTCGCTCACAGCGGTGTTTAGCGGCTCGCCGGGGTTGAACGGGATCGGAACCACGGGCCGCGCGTCTCCCCCTGGCGCCGGACCGGCCCACACGGCCATGCACAGAAAAAAACATGCACCGGAAACCAATACGTTTTTCATGAGCTCCCCCGTTAACTCGCGCATATATGCTATGGCTCTGAGACGCGCAGCGCTCTGAAGAATCCTCCGGTTATGGTAATATCCGAACCGGAAACCCTGGGTTCAAAACCGCCTTCAAATTCGCCTTCGATGGCGCCTCCCACGGAGTCGATATAGGTCAACGTGACAGACCCTGACACGGCATCATAAGTCTGGGAGTCGTAATAATATTCTACCAGGGCATAATCGATCAAATCATACGAACCGAGATCCATGCCGTCGGGAAATCCGGTTATGTCGAATACGAAATATTCGCTGTCGTCCGCGCGCGTCGCATCAATTGTCATTTTATATAACCCGTGCACGTCATCCCAGTATATCCATGCGCAGATCAGGTCCTGGTAGTCGGGATCCGGATCGTAGCCACCGGGGAAATAGACATAGGTCCCTCCGTCATAAAATTCGAGATATGTATCGAGATAATCCTCCGGCGGGTCTATTATGCATCCGGCGGTGAAGATCAGCGACATGGCAAGAATCAAATGAAACGCGGTTTTTTTGAACATGAAATACCTCCGTGTGCGAACATTAGTATCATCAGATTAATTTACATAAATGTCAAGGATTATCAAAGCAATTATCTCCATGGGGGATATAATCCGCTCTGCGCCATGGAAGAAAAAGCTTGACCCGGACCGCCCGATACAGCCACACTTCACGCATGAACCTCATCTCGCTGCAATCGGGAAGCAACGGCAACTGCATATACGTAGAGACGGGCGATGCCAGGCTGCTCTTCGACGCCGGGATCAGCGGCAAGCAGGCGGCGGCGCGCCTCGCCGGTTTCGGCCGCGACATCTCGCGCGTTGACGCGCTCATCATCTCGCACGACCACGCAGACCATGTCAGGTGCGCCGGCATCTACGCCCGCAAGTTCGGCGTCAGGCTCTGCGTCACCGAAAAGACGCTCGCCGCCGCGTGTTCATCGCACGATCTGGGCAGGCTCGGCGACGTCGAGCATTTCAGGTCAGGCGGTTCGCTGCGGTTCGGCGATGTGCGCGTCGAGACCCTGCCCACACCCCATGACGGCGCAGACGGCGTATCGTTTATTATCGACGACGGCGTTTCAAGGCTCGGGATATTCACCGACCTCGGCCACGTGTACGGCGACCTTGAAAGCGCGCTCGAATCGGTTGACGCGGTCTTGCTCGAGAGCAACTACGACCCGGACATGCTCATGAACGGGCCCTATCCCCGGTATTTGAAAAGCAGGATCGCCGGGCCGCGCGGCCACCTCTCGAACATCGAATCCGCAGAGCTGATCGCCCGCCGGGGAAGCAGGCTCCGGTGGGCGTGCCTGGGGCACCTTTCGGGCGAGAACAACACGCCCGAGCTCGCGCTCAGGACCCACCGGACAATAAACAGCGGCATTGAGTACCATGTCGCAGGAAGATACGGGCCCGGCGGCATACTGACTGTGTAGAAAGGAATCCCCCGAATCCGCGAGACTCTTGACTGATTGAGGGATACGTTGTTTAATTAAATCAAATGCAGGAAAGGCCGGATTTTCAATGAAAACCGAAGACAGAATAATCACGCTCGAGACGAAGATTGCCTATCTCGAAAACTACATCGACGAGCTGAACCGGGCGATACTCGATCAGGAAAAAACAATCAAGCGGCTCATCCTGGAGACCGAGGCGATCAGAAAGCAGATCGAGGACAAGAAAGAGGCCCTTCCCGAGAATGAAAGGCCTCCCCATTACTGAAAATCATTGCGCTGACATGAACGGTCAGTTTTCCAGTATCGTTATCTCGACGCGCCGGTTTTTTCTGCGCCCCTGTTCGGTCGCGTTGTCCGCGGCCGGCTCCCGCGACCCCTTTCCCTGGGTCACGATCCGGGTCTTTTCACACGCATCCTTTTGAATCAGGAAATCAGCCACTGCCATGGCGCGCTGCTCCGAAAGCGCCTGTGAGGTCTCTTCTTCGCCGACACGTGCAGTGTGCCCGGTGACCAGAAAGTCGCGCTCCGGATATTTTTTCAGTATGCCCGCTATCCGTGAAAGCTTGTCCTTTTCGGCATCGGTCAGCTCCGGCGAATTCGGCGGGAACTGGACGTTCTCCAGAACGATGGTGACCCCCTTCCCGTCCTTCCTGACCCCCGCGTCCGGGATATTGCTTTCCCTTATGATCCTGTCGATGTCTTCAGCGACGCGGTCCCGGTCGAGCTTCGGCGATTTCAGGAGCTTCCCCTTCGCCGTTCCCCGATATTCGACAGTGCCCGCATTCGAGAGAAAGAAGACAAAGTCGAACTCCTCCCGGTATGAATGAAATTTTCCGGCCTCGATGTCCCACCAGTAAATCTGCGACGAAGTACCGGTGATTTTCACCGGCACCGGCCTCGGCGGGATGCGGTCGCAGGATACATTGTGGAACACGGTGAACTCGACAGCGAGCACGGCGGTCTTCACGCCCTCAATGATCTCGTCGCGGAGGTAGGTGTAATGCACCTTCACCGGAAAGTGAAAGGCGGTGTCGATCCCGTAGCTCCGGCGAAAGTCATGGGCCTCCTCGGCGTCGCCGGTCCACGTATCGCCCGGCTTAACCACTCCCCCGGGGAACCGGGGAACATTGCGCACGACCGGCATGAAATACGACGGGTCTATGGTGAAGACTCCCAGATCGTCGCGCCTGAACCGAGACAGGTAGCTCTCCCTGAGATAGAAGGTGTTGAACCTTCCCTGGATCGCCTCGGACATCTGGAAATCGCAGTCCAGCCGCCCCGAGCCGTCTCCCGCCTCGACGGTGTCGACCGCGACCTTGTTCAGGATCGACGAGCGGTGCGATAGCGCGCCGTTGATCAGCACATCCTCCTCGACTTCGGTTATGATGCGGTATTTCTCGCCCTGAGCGTATTTGAACCGCAGCTTCTGTCCCGCAGCGCCGTCTCCGGCAAAGAGCATCGTTCCGGACAACAGGAAGGCCAAGAGGATCGTTGCTTTATCTGGTTTCATCGGCGGTGATTCTCCTGAATAATAAAATATATGATTAACAATTGACAGGATTTCAAGAAGAAGCAAGGCTTTTTTCCTGTGATATTCATATTATTCACGCGGGGGATCGCCATGATAAAGAAATCCACGCTCGATTTTCTCAAAGGCCTCGGCGCGAACAACAACCGCGAATGGTTCAAGGCGCACAGGGCGGATTACGACAGGGCCAGGGCCGATTTCGAGTTGTTCCTGGGCTGCCTCATTTCACTGGTCGCGAAATTCGACCCACCGGTCGGGCGCCTCGCGCCCGAGGACTGCATGTTCAGGATATACCGCGACACGCGTTTTTCCAGGGACAAGACGCCGTACAAGACGAACTTCGGCGCGGTCCTGTCTCCCGGGGGCAACAGGATGAGCCCGGCCGGCTACTACGTCCACATCGAACCCGGAAGCTGCATGGCCGGGGGCGGCATTTACCATCCCGACCCTGAAGTGCTGTACCGGGTGCGGCAGAAAATCGACCGCGAGTTCACCGCGTTCAGGAAGATAATTACCGGGAAGTCGTTCACGAAATATTTCGATGGGATACACGGCGACGCACTGGTCAACGTCCCGCGCGGGTTCGACAAAGAGAGCCCGGCTGCGGATTACCTGAAATTCAAGGACCTGTACTCGATGGCGCTGTTTTCAAATAAAGAGGCCCTCGCCGATGATTTCACCGTCGAAGTCGCGAAACGGTTCAGGGCAGTGAAGAAGCTCAACGACTTTTTCAGGGACGCGATGTAAAACAAGCGGGGCGCCTGCCGCGGAATTCAGCCGCCGAGCTCGACGTGCGCGCGTTTTTTCCTCAGCCTCATGTTCAGCACTTCCACGCAGAGAGAGAAGAACACCGCGAAATAAATGTATCCCTTGGGTATCTCGTAATGGAAGCCCTCGAGCACCAGCATGAACCCGATCAGGATGAGGAACGAAAGCGCCAGTATTTCGAGCGTCGGGTTCCTGTGGATGAAATCCGCCACCCTTCCCGAAAACACCAGCATGATAATCATAGCGATGACCACCGCGGTTATCATGACCGGGAGCCTGTCGGTGAGCCCTATGGCGGTCAGTATGGAATCGAAAGAGAACACTATGTCGAGCAGCGCGATCTGGACGATCACTCCCGTGAATCCGGCCGTTTTTACCGCTGCATTGTCCTCCCCTGAAGTCTGCTCCATCTTGAGATGGATTTCATGCGTGCTTTTCCCGAGCAGGAAAAGCCCGCCCAGGAGCAGTATGATCTCCCTGACGCTGAAGCCGGAACCGAACACGGTGAAGAGCACGGTCGTCAGGTTCTTCACCATCCAGGTCAGCGAGACCAGCAGCAGGATCCGGAATACAAGCGCCAGGGCAAGGCCCAGGGCCCTTCCCTTTTTCTTCTGGCTGTCGGGCAGCTTGTTGGTGACGATCGAGACAAAGATGATATTGTCAATACCCAGCACGATTTCAAGAAAGGTAAGGGTCAGCAGGGCGATGATCCATTCAAGCATAATGCTCCTCCGGGATGTCTGATCAGAAAACAATTAATAAGTACGCATGTCCGCAGTGTCAACATCATTAGGCGTGATCGGCGGTTAAAAAAACGATCTCCCCTCCCTCTTCTTCACGGGCATACGTGGCCCTGTTCCTGCCGTCGTTCTTTGACCTGTACAGCGCCCCGTCCGCCAGCTCGATCAGGCGCTTCCGGTCTGCGCCCCTGGCCGGCGTCATACTCGCGACCCCGGCGCTTATGGTCACTATGCCGTAGTCAGGCGAGCATTCATGCTTCCGGCCCAGGCCGGACACCGCGGCCAGAAACGAAAGTGCGATGTTGACCGCGGCCTCGGCCGGAGTGTTGGGCAGCACCGCGATGAATTCCTCGCCGCCGTAGCGGAACAGCTTGTCCCCGTCCCTGTGGATCACCCCTCGCAACGCGCCGGCCACCATGACGAGGCATTCATCGCCGGCCCGGTGCCCGTACATGTCGTTGTATTTCTTGAAATAATCCACATCGCACATGATCGCCGAAAGGGGCAGGCCGCTCCTGACCGCCCTGTTCCATTCGGACCTCAACACTTCGTCAAAATGCCTCCGGTTATAGATGCCGGTCAGCGCATCGGTGATGGTCAGCATCTCCAGCCTAATGTTGGCCGATTTCAGCTCCTCGTTCCTGGCTTCGATGGTCTGAGCCATGTTGTCGATAAAATGGGAAAGCATGCCGATCTCGTCTTTCCGGTCGAGCATGGTTTCTTTCGTGTAACTGCCCTCAGCGATCGCGTTGACCTGGGCTTTCAGCCTGTCGATCGGCTTTAAAACGTAATGCCCCAGGAGGAACCAGATCAGGTACTGGATCACGGGCAGCGAGACAAGACCGATCAGAAGGCTCGCCCTCACCAGCGCGCCCGCCTCCCGCGCGACCGACGGGAACGACTGCTCGATGAGAATCGAATGGCTGCCT
>JAKLIV010000301.1 GCA_022709405.1 Spirochaetota bacterium | reverse complement strand
CCTGGGTGGGTTTGACATTGCTGTTTTCCTCCTGTGTGTAATACGAACGGGGGAGGCAAAACAGAAAAAAATTTTACTTAAATCAGGGTCGCTCAGAGTAATTTTTTCAAAATAACCACAATTCTCATATATTAGCTCAGAGTAAAGCAACTTCATTGCAGTATATTTCCTCTATGCGCAGAGTAAACTCTGTCAAGCGGATGTGTCGGATGCTCAGAGCAACACATGATAAAACGAATTTCTTGACACCGAGTATGATTTGTGTAATAGTAAAAGTTGTATAGTGGATTTTGGCGTCGAAAAAATAAAATATTGATCCTTTGTGTTTGAACAGGTATGAACCGTATCAAATCATTCTGGTCGTTTCTCACTGCACCGGTATCCCGGGATCCGGATCAGGAACGCAGGCAATACATGACCACCGTTGTCATTGTGGTCATGTGCATTATTGTACTGCCTTTACTCGTTATCACCTTTATTGGATGGATGGTTGGGATAATTCCACTTGACACGGTAATAATACTTCTGGTGATGAATGCGCTTTTATTCTCAGGATTGTTAATAATTAAGAATAAAAAGATGTGGCGTCCCTCGGCGCATCTCCCTGTAGCCCTTGTTCTTTTTTCAGCTTTGTACGGCAATCATATAGGGGGAATGGGGGCACCTGCGGTAATCATATACATCCTGGCGATTATGATGGCGGGGATATTGCTCGGCAGAAAAACCCAGTGGTTTGTCACGGTTATTTGTATTCTATTTTATCTTTTATTTGCAATCGGCGAGCATTATGGTTTTCTTTTGATTTCAAGAACCAATGAGACAATGTTTCTCAACCGTATTTCAATAGCCGTTGCAACGATCATTGCCATATCCTCGCTTCTTCATTTTTTGATCAACCAGTTCGAGTCTGCATTTGAGAAGGCAAAGGTGAAGCAGGATGAAGTGTATGATCTGGCGATGAAAAATCTCAGGCTTTATGATGAATCTCAAAAAGAAATGTCCGAAAGAATAAAGGCCGATGAAGCTCTCAGGAACTCTCTCAGGGAAAAGGAAGTCCTCCTGAAAGAAATTCATCACCGGGTCAAGAACAACCTGAACGTAATCGTCTCCCTTCTCGGTTTGCAGTCAGAGCAGGAACAGCATGAGGCCGCACGTGATTCGCTCAACGTGACGAAAAACCGGATATACGCTATCTCGCTTATCCATGAACTCCTGTACCGGATGGATGATCTTGCGAACATAGATTTCGGCTTCTACATCGAAGAACTTGTAAGACAGCTTCACGGCGTATATCTGACAGATGGCAAGAATATTACCGAAATGATAACCGTTAAAAACGTCGAGCTTGACATAACGAGGGCCGTTCCATGCGGCATTCTCATAAACGAAGTTCTTACCAATGTATATAAACACGCCTTCATAGGCCGCGATCAGGGGAATATAGTTATTGAGATGTCCCGCAGCGGAGATGTATATTCTCTTTTTATCGGCGATGACGGGATCGGACTTCCGGATGAAAAGACAATATCCGGGCGCTTCTCTCTGGGCATGGAGCTGATCCGGCTGCTTGCGACTACCCAG
>JAKLIV010000300.1 GCA_022709405.1 Spirochaetota bacterium | reverse complement strand
ACGGCATACCTTCAATTAAGTGGATTATTTTTTATCATCCCGACAACAGACAGAATAAATAGCGGCTTTTTGTTTAAACCTTAATGGTTTTTATCTTCTCAGCCAGCTTTACGGCACCGTCGGTGCCCAGAAAGACAACAAGGCTCTTTTTAATCGCGTCCGCAATCGGCTGCAGATCGTTCCGGGTAATAGACTCGGGCGATATGTTAAGTTTGTGCGCCTGTATCTGAATCGAGGCGACGGCCATGGTGTCTCCCAGCACGGGAACTATTATTTCATAAATCCGGTTTGTCAACGCATTATTGAATTTCATCTTTCCACCCCTCGCTCACCGATTCAAGCAGTTCCTTCTGATATATCGCGCTCAGAGCAATCAAGAGGTAGCCGGCATTCCATCCGATATCGATGAAATTCCCTGAGCCATAGAGGCCCTGCCAGCTCAGATAGGAATATAGCAGATCGGAAGCAGTGAAGAAGATGAATCCTATCGCGATGAACATCCAGGGCCTTGCCAGCCTTCCCCTGCCGATGATATTGGTTATATACATCAGGAGAAGCGCGGGCGCGACGACGAACAAATCGGCGATGGGATAGAAAAGCGAAAATATCTTCGTTAACAGATCGGATTCCGGGTCAACGACGATCGGGATCAGGAGGTAATAGATGATCGAACCGCACAGCACGATGAAAACCACAGAAAGGGCCATATAAGTTTTTATATTGCCCAGCGGCAGCCCGGTTTTCAGGTAGCCTCTCAGCAGCATGACGAGGCACGCGAACTGGGGAATATACCCGGCGCACCACAGATAATCGGCCACGGAAGGCCAGTTCTCGTCAAGGTTCTGTTCGAACACCATCTCCAGAACGGCATACACCGACTCCGCCAGAAAAAACAGCAGCAAGCCGAAAAAAAGCAGGAGCCATGAAAACTTTATGTAATCCATGCTCGCAAACGCCCGGAACGCGATCAGGAGACAGACCGCGGAGATGAAAGAACACGCGACAGGCAGCAGATCGCTCACATACAGGAGAACGCTATCACCGCCGAACCTGAAGGCGTAAAAAAGCACATTAAAAAAAATTATCAACACACTGATCGCCCACAAAATTTTTGATTTTTTCATATGCTCTTTCCCCACATTTTATTATCTGATTATAGTGCAATAGTCTGGATATGTCAACTTACATGAAACGCGGAAAGGCGATGCCGATAACGGCAGAGCGGCCCGCCATAGGAACGGGCAACAAAGGTCAAAAGCCTCGCATGGCGGCTTATTAACAGCTGAAAAGCGAAAGCAGGAAACCGAGAAAATCCTCTATGGAAAGATCGTCGAAAATATTGATGCCGATAACGGTCTTGAAGGCATATAAAAGAAAGAACAGGAACACGAAAATGACCGCATAAAAGGCCATGTCTCGTATTATCGACAACAGGCGATCAATAAACCGATCTGGTTTCCGGCCGGCCATGATATAAATAATACTCACATACAGGGGGGGATTACGAGGTTTTCCGCCCCATTTTTTCCATCAAGCTCCAGAACCTGTTGATGATATGATCGAAGGCATTCTCGTCGTCTTTTTCGATCGCTTCGATCACCGGAAGGCTCCATTTTTTTCGTTGATCGAGGATTCTTTCAAAGAGATCCCTGTCGGCCGAAATCTCCCGGGCGAGGCCCAGCGCCGATTCCATGGCCGCCTCCCTCCTGGGGCAGGCGAGATCGATGATCTTCTTTTCCGCGAGCTCTGAAGCGGCGACTTTTTTCGCGGCGGGTATCATGACATCCCTGATGAAAGGATCGTATCGTTTTTCCATCAGCTTCGTCATGCTGGGAGTGA
>JAKLIV010000030.1 GCA_022709405.1 Spirochaetota bacterium | reverse complement strand
ATCGAACTGTTCAAAATGGAGATACCGCTGTGCGAGGTGATCCGGGCGATGTACACGCTGAGAAGGATATTGTGGCTTTTCATCGAGAATGAAAGCGCGTTCGACACCGCGTTTCAGCTGCACCAGATGAAGGAATTGAGCGACAGGATCATTCTTTTCTTCGACAGGGCCGAGTATTACACCATACGGGGTTACATGGAGGAAATGAACAGGAAAATAAAGGAAGAATGGAAGCTCGATTCCGAAGAGACGAACAAGATTTTCTTTTATGCGTCGTTTTACAACAAGTAAGTGCGATGTGCGTATTGGGCCATGAACGACTGATGGCTTTGCGGGAAACGGCGAGTGCCTGAAACGGAACAGTATGTCATGATGCCTGGAACATGAATCCGTCATGGATGAAGTCATAAAGGCAATATATAATGTCGAAAGCGAATGCGCGGCAAAGATCGAAGCGGAGAGGGACAGATGCGACGCCATGATTAAAAAAAGGATCACGGAATGCGGAACCCTGAGGGAGGAGGAAAAAAAACGGATTATCGGGGAAAACGAACGGCGTTACGGGGAAAAGGTCGGAATTGCCGAAAGAGAAATACAGCGTGAACTTTCGGACCTGAAAGCAATGTTAAGCGGCCTTAAGGACAATACTGAGTTATGCAATGAGGTGAAGAACAGGATAATTTCCGTTATTTTTAAATCCCGGTAGGGGCTTTACTGTGAACGGCATTGCGGACAAGACATATATTCATGCTAAGATACATGCTCTTCACGCTTCACTGCTGTCGGCGGATGATTATCTGGAAATTGCGCGATCGGGAAATTTCCATGCCGTGTTTCCGGTATCTCCCGCCGGAAAAGACGTATCCGACATCGTTCAGACAAAAGAAAAAATATTCAGGCGCCAGGCCGGGATTTTCATCCTGCTAGCCGGGTTGAACGATTTTTACGGCGAATTTTTCAGGTCGTTCCTTCTTCTCTTCGAGTTGAACAACATCAAGAGCGTTCTGCTGAGATCATACGGGAAGAATCCCCCGCCTTTGCAATGGAACGATGTCAGCCCCTGCAATATTATTGATGAGTCCTGCATGAAGAGACAAATCCCCCTGCACGAGCTCAGCGCGTTGTTCGCCGGCACCGTTTTCTCCGGCGTGATGGACTTCGATTCTCCTCCGTCATATGAGGCCCTGGAGAGGGAGGTGGATTTAGTCTCGCTCAAAAACCTGCTGGGGCTGGGAAGAAGATTGCTCCCCGCCGATCGCAGGATTTTCAACAATGTCGTTCTGAAAAAGATTATCTCGCTCAAGATCGTCTGGGCGGCGAGGTCAGAGGCCTATTACGGCTCCGAAAGCGATTTCAGGCAGTTCGATCCCGTGGATGTGTTCGGCGGGTCCACGGTGACGTCGGCGGACATAAAGGCCGTCGAGGCCGAAATAAGAAAGAGCATCAAAACGGGATATCAGGCGTCCGGCGCGCATATAAAAAAGGACGATGTGCCCGGCATGGAGCTTTTCCTGGACCGGCTTTTTGTCTCTCATATTAAAAGAATTTTTTCCGGGGACTTTCACGGAATATGCCCCGTGATATCCTACGCCTGGCTGCTGTACTACCAGATCCGGAACCTTTTTACGGTAATTGAAGGCCGGTTTCTGAAGGTCGACCCCGAAACGATAATGAAGCGGGTTGTGACGGGGATAGTATGAAGGCGCGGATAAGAAAAATCGTCGTCGGCGTAAACCGTAACCGCGTGCACGAGGCGGTGTATGAACTCGGGCTCGAGTCGCTCGTGCACCTTGAGGCGTGGGAAGCTTCATCCTCTGAAGCTGCATCAGCGGCGTACGCGGATATTGAAAGCAGGGTCGGTTCGGTGCTGCTCAGGGTTGAAAAAATCTTCGATGATTTGAACATCGCCGCATATCCCGCCGCAGCCGGTGGGAACGGACCGGCGGTCTTCAGCACCGACATCGATGCCGATTCGGTCCTGCTCGATTTGATCAGCGATGAAATCGGCTCCATCCGCGATCTGAGGGCGAAATATCTCGCCGAAACCGAGTCGCTGCTGATCCGGCTTGACGATGCAGCCGATGCCGGGGCCCTTCTCGGATCCGCCGCTCTTGCCGCGCGCATGAAGCTGTGCCGCCGCGCATTCGGCGTGGTAAGGGATGGCGCCGATGCGTCCGGCAGCGGCGTGACCGGCGAATTTTATATCAGGCAGTCGGGAAGATACGTGCTGGGAATATCGCTTCCTGGTCATGCGGATGAAATGACGGGTTTTTTGCTTAAGCTCGGATACGAGGGCAGGGAGGAAATGCTTTCGGAATACCTGTCTTCCCCGGATGCGCCTGGCCGGATCCGGATGCGGGAGACCCTTGAGGGCATGAAGCGCGATCTCCAAAAGCAGGAAGAGCGTTTTACCGCCCGCATCGATGAAATCAGGGGGAGCCTCGCCCGGATTCATGCGGCATATTCGGCGCTCAAATCGTCGATCGGGGCGATGAAGGGCTTTTTACAGACCGGGGAGACGCGCTTCATAAACGGATGGATGGATATCGATGACCTGGACAGGCTCGTGTCGGCGCTCGAGCGGACGTGCGGGAGGGATTTTTTCATCCGCGTGTTCACCGGGGAGGAAACGCGCCGCATGCGCGCCCGCGCGCCGGTGCGGCTGAAGAACCCGCGGTTTTTCAGGGCGTTCGAGATGATCGTCAGGAACGCCGGGATTCCCGGAAGCAGCGAGATCGATCCGACCCCAGTGGCCGCGCTCGCCTATCTCCTGATGTTCGGCGTGATGTTCGGCGACATCGGCCAGGGTCTCGTGCTCGTGATCGCCGGACTGGCGATGAGAATTATAGCCGCCAGGAAGAAGCTGCGGGCTTTTTACCGCGACGGCGGCACTGTTCTCGCCGCAGCCGGAATATCTGCCGCGCTGTTCGGCGTGCTGTACGGCAGCGTCTTCAGCAACGAGCGCCTCGTGCCTGCGCTGTGGTTCCATCCCATGGCGCATATCATGGACCTCTTCTTCGCCGCGATAATGATGGGCGCGTCCTTCATAACCCTGGGAATCGTCATGAACGTGATCAACCTCTGCAGGGAGAGGAAGTATTTCGAGGCCGCGCTCGGAAGGCGCGGCATGCTGGGGTTTGTCGTGTACGCCGGCTCGGTTTTTCTTGCGGTGAGATTCATCGCTGCCGGGACGGCTCCCCGAGCCCTGGAGCTTGCCCTCGTTCTCGGGCTTCCGGCGGGGATTTTTCTCGCCAGGAACGTTGCCGCTTATCTTTTCCAGGGTGCGGCCAGCCTGTTCCCGAACGGCGTGTTCGAGTACATGGTTGAATCCCTGGTCGAGCTCATGGAGATGTTTTCAGGATTCCTCGGGAGCTCCGTCTCGTTTATAAGGGCCGGGGCGTTCGCGCTGAGCCATGCCGGCCTCTCCATCGCCGTCTACACCCTTGCCAAAATCGCCGGCCCGCCCCTTTCGGCCGGAGCGCTCGTCGTTATCGTCACGGGTAACATTTTCATCATTCTGCTCGAGGGGCTCGTATGCGGTATTCAGTCCATGAGGCTCGAGTATTACGAGTTTTTCAGCAGGTTTTTCAGGGGGGACGGCGTCGAATTCGCGCCGTTCAGCTTTATGTCAGGGATAAAGGAAAAACATGTTGTTGCCAGGGGGGTTGCGTAATGGATCACAAACGATCGCTCATGTTTTTATTGGTGATGTTTTCAGTCGCGCTGCTTGATGCTGTCGCGCCGGGGGCCTCGGCCTACGCGCAGGAAGCGGCCGGCGGCCCGGGAATCATGGGCGGAGGAGACAAGGCGCTGATGGCGATAGCCGCCATGGGGGCGGTCGGACTGTCATGCATCTCGAGCGGGTATGCGCTCGCCCGCATCGGTTCCGCGGCGCTGGGAGCGATGAGCGAAAAGCCCGAGATCGGGGGCCGAGCGCTGGTTTTCCTGGGGATGGCCGAGGGGATCGCCATCTATGGTCTGATCATAGCCATCATGATGCTCAACAAGATCTGATCGTTATGGAAAAGATCTATGTTATCGGCGACGCGCATACTGTCGCGGCTTTCAGGCTGGCCGGGGTCGAAGGAGTGGTTTCGGGACCCGACAAGGTGACCGGCGATCTCAACGCCGTCGCTGGAGCGGGGGATGCGGGGATCGTGCTGGTCACCCGGGAACTGGCCGGGCGCGCAGGAGGATTGGTCGCGAAAATGAGCCTGGAGATGACGAGGCCGCTCGTTCTCGAAATCCCGGGAGTCAATGACCGGGGGGGATTCGGGAAATCGGTGATGAGCTACATCACCGAGGCTCTCGGCATTTCGGTCGAAGGGAGCGGCGGGCCATGAACGGGAAAACGGCTGTCAGGCAATACGGAGATCCTGCCCGCCTGATTGAATCCATCAGGGAAGAATCCGCCCGGAGAATCGGGCTTCTGGAGCAAGAGGCGCAGGCTGAGATTCAGAGGATTGATGAGGAGTGCGCCGGTGAAATCCGCTCGTTCAGAGAGGCCAGGGAGAGCGAGACCGACGGTGAAATCGAGAGGGCCGTATATATCATGAAGAACCGGGCTGTCATCGAGAAAAGGAAGCTGCGGCTGAACGCGGTCGAGGAGTTTATGAGGATTATGGTCAAGGAGGCTGTTTCCGGTTTCGTGCAGAAAGACCGTGAAGGCTACGTGAATTTTCTGAAGATTGAAATCTTGGCCGCCCTCGCGGGCAGGGAGTGGGGGGATGTCGTAATCCACCTGCGCCCGGAAGACGCCGGCATTGAAAGTGAAATCCTGGATGCGATCGAAAGGGCCGACATCCGCTGCGGGAAGATCGTTTTTGCTGTAGATAACGCGGCGACCGGGGGAGGGGCCGTTGTCGAGGACGTTAGTCGGGGCCTTTCATGCAACCGTTCACTGGACAGGATCGTCGCCAGGGCGTATGACGAGATAAGAAAGGAAGTCGCTGCAATCGTGCAGAAGCATGTCAATGCTTTCGGGTAGCAAACCGGGGATGTTATGGAACCGATAAGGGGAACTGTCATCAGCGTGAACGGCCCCATCGTGAAGGCCAGGGGCCTCGCGGGCGTGAGCATGCTCGACATCGCCGAAGTCGGGCCCGAAAGGCTGATCGGCGAGGTGATCAAGCTCGACGGCGGAATCGCGGTCATACAGGTATACGAGGACGATACCGGGCTCAGGCCCGGCGACGAGGTTGTCTCTTCGGGCAGGCCGCTTTCGGTCGAGCTGGGCCCGGGGCTCATATCGAATATCTACGACGGTATCCAGCGGCCCCTGGTCGACATCGCGAAACTTCTGGGGAGCTACATCAGAAAAGGGGTCAAGGTTTCGCCCCTTGACGTCGGGAAAAAATGGCGCTTCACGCCGCTGGCCAAACCCGGCGACGCGATAGGCGAAGGGGGAATAATTGGCGAGGTCCGGGAAACGGATTCGGTGCTCCATCGCATAATGGCTCCGCCGGGAATATCGGGCGCGGTTGAATTCATCGCGGACGAGGGTGATTACACGATCGAAGACACCCTTTACCGGATAAGAGGGAGCGCCGAATATATTGGAAGGCTTTCCGCATTCTGGCCTGTCAGGAAAAAGCGGCCGTTCAGAAGCAGGAAAAAATCCGGCATCCCCCTGGTCACCGGCCAGAGGATCATAGACACGTTTTTCCCGGTCGCAAAGGGGGGCACCGCCGTGATTCCGGGCGGTTTCGGCACGGGAAAGACGATGACGCAGCACGCGCTGGCCAAGTGGTGCGATGCGGACATCATAATCCATATCGGCTGCGGGGAGCGGGGAAACGAGATGACCGACGTGCTGAACGAGTTTCCCAAACTGGTCGACCCGCGCACCGGCAGGCCGCTGATGGAAAGGACGGTCATGATCGCCAACACTTCCAACATGCCGGTGCCCGCGCGCGAGGTGAGCATCTACACCGGCATCACCATCGCCGAGTATTACCGCGACATGGGATTCCATGTGGCGGTCATGGCCGATTCGACGTCCCGCTGGGCAGAGGCCCTGCGCGAGCTCTCGAGCAGGCTGGGCGACATGCCGGCCGAGGAGGGGTTCCCCTCGTATCTTGCCACGCGCCTTGCCGAATTCTATGAAAGGGCCGGATACGTCGAGACGCTGTCGGGCATGGACGGGAGCATCACCACCATAGGCGCGGTATCCCCGCCCGGGGGCGATTTCTCTGAGCCGGTGACCCAGCATACGACACGTTTTGTGCGGTGCTTCTGGGCGCTGGACAAGGCGCTCGCCGACGCGCGGCATTATCCCTCGATCAGCTGGATAGACAGTTACACCGAATACATCGATGAGGTGCGTCCCTGGTGGAACGCCCTTGACGAATCATGGCACGCGACCAGGAGCGGGGCCATGAACATCCTGCTCGAGGACAACAGGCTTCAGCAGATCGTGAAGCTGGTCGGCCCTGATGCGCTCCCGGTGTCAGAGCGTCTGGTGCTGTTTTCGGCCGAGATGATCAAGAACGGGTTTCTGCAGCAGAACTCCTTCGATCCCAAGGACATGCACTGCGGTCCGGAGAAGCAGCTCATGCTCCTGAAGATCATCGTCGAATTTTACGATGAGGCCCGCAAGCTGCTCTCGTCAGGCGTTGACCTGAAAAGCATCGTCTCGATGAAAGCGGCCTCTGAGCTGATCAGGCTCAAGTCAGAGATCGGCGACGGCGAGACCGGACTCATAGAAAGATACCGGCAGGAGATGAGGGTGGAGTTCGGCTCGCTGCGTGAGATGAAGGCCGGTAAAACCTGAAACCGGAGGAGCGGTGAAGAATCCATGATCAGTGAAATAGAATACTCAGGCCTTGCCGCGATCAACGGGCCCCTTGTGTTTGTCGAGAGGGTCGGCAATGTCGGATTCGGGGAGCTTGTCGAGATACGCAACAGCTCGGGCCAGCTCAGGCTCGGGCAGGTGGTCGAGATCGACGAGGAACGCGCGATCGTGCAGGTTTTCGAGGGTACCACCGGCCTTTCGCTGGAGGGGATCAGGACGGTCTTCCTGGGCAAATCGCTCGAGATGCCCGTTTCACGGGAGATGCTCGGCAGGATTTTCGACGGGCTGGGCAGGCCCATCGACGGCGCGCCGAACGTGACCTCCGACCGCATGATGGACATCAACGGCCTGCCGATAAATCCTTATTCCCGGGAATATCCCCGCGACTTCATCCAGACCGGCATATCGGCCATAGACGGCATGAACACCCTGATACGCGGCCAGAAGCTGCCCGTGTTTTCCGGGAGCGGCATGCCGCACAACACTATCGCGGCCCAGATCGCCCGCCAGGCGAAGATACTCACCGCCGAGGAGGAATTCACGGTGGTGTTCGCCGCCATGGGCGTTAAGTTCGACGTCGCGAGCTTCTTCATCGAGTCGTTCGAGAAAAGCGGCGCGCTCGAGAACTCGGCGATATTCCTGAGCCTGGCCGACGCTCCATCCATTGAGCGGCTTATCACGCCCAGGGCGGCCCTGACCCTGGCCGAATTCCTGGCGTTCACCGAGGGCATGCACGTGCTGGTCATACTCACCGACATGACAAACTACTGCGAATCGCTCAGGGAGCTTTCGAGTTCGCGCGGGGAGATCCCTTCGCGAAAGGGCTATCCCGGGTACCTGTACAGCGACCTGGCGTCGATCTACGAGCGTGCGGGCCGCATAAAGGGGATTCCGGGGTCGATAACCCAGATCCCGATCCTCACGATGCCCAGCGACGACATCTCGCATCCCATACCCGACCTCACGGGGTACATCACCGAGGGCCAGATCGTGCTCGAGAGGGAGCTTTTCAACAAGTCCATATATCCGCCCATAGCGGGCCTCCCTTCGCTGTCGAGGCTCATGAAGGACGGCATCGGCGAGGGACGCACCCGCAGGGACCACGCGGGCGTCGCTGCCCAGCTTTTCGCCTGCTATGCGAGGGTGAAGCGCATCAGGGCCCTGGCCTCCATCGTGGGAGAGGAGGAGCTCGCGCCCCTCGACCGCGAGTACCTGAAATTCGGCAGGGTCTTCGAAACCGAATTTCTTTCCCAGGGCCCGGACGAGGACAGGCCGATCGGGACCACGCTGGATATCGGGTGGCGCGTGCTTTCGATGCTTCCCGAGACCGAGCTGTACCGGATATCGCGCGAGGATATCGGGAAGTATTACATCCCGTCGATGGGAGACTGATCATGCCGCGGATAGACATCCCCCCGACCAAATCTAACCTGAGAAAAATAAAAAACGATCTCGCGTTCGCACACGAGGGTTTCGATCTGCTGGAGCAGAAAAGGGAAATCCTCGTGATGGAGATAATGAAAAACGCGGGGAAAGCCAGGGCTGTCGAGGAAAACGCGGCCGCGGCCCTGAACGAGCTGTACGCCGCTTTCAGGGATGCCGTGATGGCGATGGGGTCCGAGACGGTCGCGCGCAAGGGTCTTTCAGAGAAGGAATCCTATGCTCTTTCTGTGGAAGCGTACCGGTTCATGGGGATCGATATACCGGTCATGAATCTCACGGAGACGGGAATGGAGAGCTGTTCGAGCTTTTACGAAACGACCGCACAGTATGACGACAGCAAGCAGTGGTGCGTCCGCGCGCTTGCCGTTCTTGCCGAATATTCCACACTCTTGAAGACGATTATCGTGCTTTCCCGCGAACTGAAAAAGGTCCAGAGGAAAGTGAACGCACTTGAGAAAATTTTCATCCCGCAGAACGAGGAGGCCGGGAAATACATCTCGGACCGCCTCGAGGAGATCGAGCGGGAGGAGATATTCGTGAAGAAGCTGATAAGGCAGAGGCGTGATTGAAGGAATCCGGGCCGGTAACCCGGGCTGTCGAAGGGCCGGTGTGCGATGCTTAAGCAGACGATCCGGGAAATCAGGGATAGAATCGCCGGGCTGAATCCCGGACAGAGAAGAGTGCTTTTCGGCACGGTTTTTTTTCTCCTTGTCAACGCAGTTATCCTCACGGCCGGCATTATCCTCATCTCCCGGCTATTGAAAAAGCTGTGAAGCTCGACCAGTTTCGTTCCGGATGATTCAAACTACCGTGGTTGCTCTTCTATTGCGGAAAAATACAAAAAAAGCTTTGATTTTGCCGCTATAATGTAATTTATTCTGCTTTAAACGCATGGAAAACCATTCATATTATTTATGGGTGATATGGAGAGACAGGGACAATGAGACTCAAACTTTTTATGTTTATCGTTTTAACTGCCTGCGCAGGCGTTTCTGACATTGCCTGCGACAGCGGCAGCGGGCCGGGTGGTGATCCGGGATATTTCGCTTTTTTTACCGGCGGTGAATTCATTCAGTCAGACGGGACGTACAGCTTTTCTCATGAGATCTCGCCGTTCCTGATCGCGAGATACGAGGCGACCTACAGTCTGTGGCGCACTGTCCATGTCTGGGCCACGGATACGGCCCGGGGAAGCGGCATATATGTTTTTGCCAACCAGGGCCGTGAAGGCCATGACGGGACCGAGGGCGCAGCGCCGACTGCGGCGCAGAACGAGCCGGTGACGACCGTAAGCTGGCGTGACGCCGTTGTCTGGTGTAACGCGTACAGCGAGATGGATGGATTCGTCCCGGTATACTATTCCGATGCCGGCTTCACCGCGGTGATCCGGGACTCGGGTGATTCCAATGCAGCGGCGTGCGACGCGGCATTCGCCGACTGGGATGCCGACGGATACCGGCTCCCGACCGAGGGAGAATGGCAGTACGCCGCGGGATATATCGACGGCGGGGAATGGACTCCGTGGAACTGCATTTCGGGGGATTCCGCGCCCCAGTATTCATCCGACACCGCAGTTGACTATGCATGGTTCGATGAGAATTCCCAGGAAACGACCCACGATACGGGCCGCAAATCGGCGAACGCCGCGGGCATATATGACATGAGCGGAAACGTCAGCGAGTGGTGCTGGGACTGGTACGGGGCGTATCCGACCGATTCGGCGGACTACCGAGGGCCCGGCAGCGGCTCCAACCGCGCGGCGCGCGGGGGGCACTGGGGCATAGGGGGAGCTTCTGCGCGGGTCGGGAGCCGCGGCATGGCCTACCCCTATTTCACCGGCGGCACCATGGGCTTCAGGATCGCCCGCAACCCGCGCTAAATAATCTGTTTGACAATAGCCGGCCCCCGATGCATATTAATGGTGTACCACAATGTCAGGGGTTATGGCGCATGCTCGATAAAACAAAAGAGAGAGCCCTCATAATCGATTCGATACGAGACGTGCTCGATGTGGACAAGCTCAACGACAGGGATCTCCTGACGGTGACCCTGTACCGGTGTCTGGACCTCTATTACCGGGAGCACGGGGAAGAGGGGCTTGAAAGAATTCTCAGGATGTGGGACGACATATCCCACAACAAATCCCGGTAAAAAAACCGGGCGATGAAAAAAATCGTTCTTGCCGCGGTGAACGCCCGGTTCAGCCATACAAATATTTCCATCCGCTATCTTCGCAACTTCATATGCGATCTCGATTATGACGTGATACTGGCCGAATTCACCATCAACCAGCCGCCGTCCGAAATCGCCGCAGCCATTATCAATGAGCGTCCCCATGCTGTCGCCCTGTCGGTCTACATCTGGAACGCCCTGATCGTCGCAAAAGTTCTTCCACTGATCAGGGAGGCCCTGCCGGAATGCGTGCTGGTGCTCGGCGGCCCCGAGGTCTCCTACAGCCATGACCGGTGGCTCGGGGCGCATCCGGAAATCGATCATATCGTGCGCGGACCCGGCGAGGCGGGATTCAGGAAGCTCGCCGGGAACGGCATGAGGGCCGAGACCCCGGTGATCGAGGTCCCGAATCCGCATTTCGATGTGATCCCGTTCCCGTACACTGCGGCGGATTTTCCCGGGCTCGCGAACCGCACCGTGTACTACGAAAGCTCGCGGGGGTGCCCGTTCCGGTGCTCCTACTGTCTCTCGTCGCGCGCCGATCAGGCGCTCGAGTTCAGGGACGCCGCGCGTGTCAGGGACGAGATCGCTTTCATCATGCAGAGAGGCCCGGGCTACGTGAAATTCGTGGACCGGACCTTCAACGCGGACCGGGCCAGGGCCAGGGCCCTCTGGGCGCACATCATCGAAAGATACGGCGCGTCGAAGACTTTCTTTCATTTCGAGGTCGATCCCGGCCTGCTTGTCGAGGAGGATTTCTCGGTGCTGGAGGGTTCGCCTGCCGGGCTTTTTCAGCTGGAGCTGGGCATCCAGTCGACCAACCGGGATGTTTTGCGCGAGGTCAATCGCCCTGGAAATTTCGAGACTGCAAGGGGAAAAATTGAAAGGCTCGTGCGGATGAAGAACATCCATGTCCACGTGGACCAGATTGCCGGGCTCCCGGGCGAGGACGAGATCTCCCTGCGGAGCTCGTTTGACCGGATATACGCGCTCGGCGCAGGCCACTTCCAGCCGGGAATACTCAAGATACTGCATGGCACCGGGATGAAGGAGATCGCGGACGCGGAGGGATACGGGTATTCGCCGCAGCCTCCCTACCAGGTGAGGAGCACGCCCCTCATTCCGGCACGGGCCATGGAGGAATTCGAGTCGGTCGCATACCTGGTCGAGCGGCTGTATAACGGGGGCGCTTTTCCCATTGTACTGGAAAAGCTAACCGCGGTATTCGGCGGGCCCTATGATTTTTACCGCGACATGGCCGGGTTTTACCGGGGGCTTGGCGGGCCGCCGCTCGACCGAAGCCGCGAGTCGTGCGCCGGTTTTCTCGCCCGATATGCTCAGAGCAAAACCGATGCGGATATCCCGTACCTGCTCGACTGCATCAGGTGGGACTGGTGCCGCGGTTCCGGGAACAGGCATTATCCCGCGGCGCTGCGGTCCGCATCGACACTCGGGGGAGCGAAAAAGTTCATGGGCATGGTCCATTCCTTCATGAGAGAGGGAGGGCCCGCTTCGCCGCCATTAACCGAGGAGGAAGTCAAGCGGGCCATCGTGTTTTTCCCCGAGTCTGAAAAATTCAGGGCCGAGTTTTTAAGCGGCCGCGTGTTCGCGGTTTTCGTTCCCGGGAGGAAGGGGCCTGTTCTGTGGTGAGAATGCGGTTCGCCGATGAATCGGTTTTCTAAGGCATGTCTCGAAAAACATCCCCGGTCAGCTCCGGGAAAACTCCTGCGTGAAGGCGTGTTTCTATTCCGGTGGGGATGCTTTTGCCCGGACAGACAAACCTGTTGACAAAACCGCAGTGTGCGACCCCAATGGCGTTTCAATGATGTCATGATGCGACCGGGAATATGCCGTTCCAATGAAAAAGAAAAAACGAAAACTGTTCGCCGAGATCGCCGACCTTCACCGCGGCGCCGGTGAAATCCCCCGCTGTCCGTATTTCGGATCGTGCGGCGGCTGCCTGTTCCAGGACATCCCCTACCAGGGCCAGCTCTTGTTGAAGCGCGATTACCTCAACGGAATATTTGACGGCCTGCTTTCGGTCGACGAGGTCCGCCCCTCGGGTCCGTACTGCTACCGCAACAGGATGGACATGGTCACGGCCTTCGGAAAGATGGGCCTGCGCAAACCCGGCTCGTACAAACACGTTGTTGACATCGAATCGTGCGCGATCATGCAGGAGCGCAGCAACGATCTAATGAAGCAGGTCAGGCCGCTTATCGCCGGGGTCGAGGACTATGACTACCTGGTCCACAGCGGGTACCTCCGCTACGTGGTGTTCAGGCAGGCGGCCTTCACCGGCCAGTGCATGGTGAATTTTGTCGTCGCGGCGGACGACGGCAGGATCGACGCCGTCGCATCAGAGACCGCGCGCATGGCGGATTCGGTTTCGGTCATACTCTCGGCCGGCCTTGCGGACCTGAGCTTCGGGCCGGTGCTGCGCGACGTTAAGGCCGGCTGCATCGCCGAGGAATTCGACGGCGTGCGCTTCCGCATCGCGCCGAATTCATTTTTCCAGTCGAATTCGGCCGTCGCCCTGTCCATGTACCGGAGGATCAGGGAGTGCGTGAAAGGCAGGGTGCTCGACCTGTATTCGGGCGTGGGCGCGATTTCGCTTTTCGTCGCGCCGGCGGCTGAAACCGTCACCGGTGTGGAGGAGGTCTCCGAGGCGGTCTCCATGGCCGGGCACAACCGCGACGACAACGGCCGCGAAAACGTCTCGTTCGTGTGCGCCGATGTCAGGGCCTACCTGAAGGAGGCCGCTCCCGAATGCGACACGCTGATCCTCGACCCGCCGCGCAGCGGGATGCACCCGAAGGTGATCAAGCGCATAAACGAGATGAGGCCCGAAAGGATCATATACATGTCGTGCAACCCGGCGGCGTTCAGGCTCGAGCTCGATTCCCTCGAAGGGTACCGCGTCGAGTTCTTCGAGGCATACGATATGTTCCCGCAGACGCCGCACGTCGAGACCCTGGCCCTGCTGGAGCGCAAATGAGCGGCGGCGGAAAAAAACGCCTCACCGCGCTCGAAAAAAGGGTAAGGCGGCAGGTCAGGGCGAGAAAGCACGCCTTTTTTGCGGTGTTCCAGCCCGGGTTCGAGCGCGCGGCCCTGGCCGAGCTGCGGGCGATGGGGATTTCTGAAATACTCGAAGTGGCCGAAGGCGGCGTGGAGTTCTCGGGGACCCTTGACGACTGCTTTCGCGTGAACCTCCTGTCCCGCACCGTAATCCGCGTGATCATGAGGCTCGCCGCGTTCAGGGCCGACGCGTTCGCCGTGCTGCGCGAGAAGGCCGAAGCGGTCCCCTGGGAGCTGTACCTGGGACCCGCGTGTGATATTTCGTTCAACGTCACGTGCCGCAAGTCGAGGCTCTACCATTCGGGCGCTGTCGCTGAGCACCTTGCGGCCGCCGTCGGCGCGCGGATGGCCTCGCAGTGCGTCCCGGTCTCTTTTTCCGGAGGGGAGGGCTCCCAGACGGTCTTTGTCCGCATCGATCATGACCGCTGCGTCCTGAGCCTCGATTCGACGGGCGGGCCCCTGTACCGGCGCGGGCATAAAACGCTGGTCACCCGGGCCACGCTCAGGGAAACGACCGCCGCGCTCATGCTTCTCGAGGCCGGGATCGGAAACTACCGGATGCTGCTCGACCCGTTCTGCGGATCGGGCACCTTCAGCCTTGAGGCGGCGGCCATGGCGAAAAGAATGATTCCCGGCATGGACCGGGAGTTTCCTTTCATGAAATGGCCGGCGTTCGGCGCCGCAGCCTATAATCACCTGCGCGGGCGCCTCGTCAACGAAGCGCCCGGAAATTCGGTCATTTCAGTCATTGCATCCGACATCGACCCCGGGGCCGTTGATGTCGCGCGCGCCAATATTTCATCCGCGGGCCTGGACGATATCTGTTCGGTCGAGACGAGGGATTTTTTCGCCGGGAGGGTTGAAATCCCCCCTGACCGCAGGTGCCTGATCGTGATGAACCCCCCGTACGGCGAGCGCCTCAAGGGCCATGATGTCGCCGGTCTTTACAGGATGATCGGGGAAACGGTGAGGTTGTGGTACGGTGAATGCGGTTATGCGATAATCGTGCCGGGACTTGAAACTGAAAAGGCGCTCTCGCTTCCCCATGACCGGAAGGTGCTGTTCATGAACGGGGGGATCCGGGTCGCGGCTCTTTTCAGGGACGCTAGGCCTTGCCCTGCGTGACCAGTCGCGCGAAATGCTCGAACGAACGGTCGTAGGTGCGCTCGGCCTGTTCGGGGAACACGCACGCGGGCAGCTGCCTCATTCTGACGTGGTACGCCAGGCAGTCGCAGCAGGCCCCTTTTCTCGAACAGGGCTCATAACTGCAGTTGCACCGGTCAAGGTTTTTCTTCTTGCTGCATTCCATGTCTTTTTTCCTCTTGTTTTCCGATCGGCTGCATATTCAAAAGCTCATGCGCGGTGCGGGCGATTGCTATTATGTTCGCGGTGAGGAACTTGAAATTGATCGTGTCGATGGTGTCGGTCGGCGCGTGGTAGTTTTTGTTTCGGTAGAACGCGGTGTCGGTGAGCAGGATCGCCGGGAAGCCCTTTTTGGCGAACGAGCTGTGGTCAGAAAGGGCTATGCCGGGGATCGAAGCCGGGCCGATTATCTCGTAAATCCTGTCCCTGGTAAGGCCGTTGTATATTTTTTTCCAGAGGTAGGTGAATTCAGCCGCTGACGGAAACGATACCACGGTGAGATAGGTCCCGGTCGGGGGAAAGTCGCCCTTTATGCTCGAAAACGGGAACTCCTGGCGGACCTTTTTGTTCGCGAATCCCAGCATGTCGAACGCGATCATGAGCTCGATCTGTTCTTCCCTTGCGCGGCAGATTTCGGCGTATTTCATGCTTCCCATCTGGTCGGTCGAGAAGAACGGCGGCTCCTCGAGCGTGAACGCCACGAAGCGGATCGTTTTTTTATGCCGTTGCTGCGCCAGCATGCGGTAGATTTCGAGAAGGGCGGCGATGGCCGTGGCGTTGTCGTCTGCGCCCGGGGTGTCCTCCACTGTGTCGTAGTGGGCTCCTATGAGTATTATCCTCTCGGGCTGCTCGTACCCGGGAATTTCGGCCACGATGTTGGACACTTCCCTGTCCTGGACAATGTAGGTTTCCTCGCTGATATGGGCCGCGGGGCATTTGTCCGAGAAATAATCCAGTATGTAGGAGCGGGCCCTGTTCAGGTTATCGTATTTCCGGAGGGTTCTCTCTCCAAGGTCGACCGATAAATAGGACACGATTTCGCGGGAGCGCTTTCCTATCTCTTTTTTCAGTTTATTGTCTTCTGAATCGCGTATGAAAAACATAGGGAAAACCGTAATGGCGAATGTAAACAGCGTTTAAAAGAGCATGCGATTTTTCAAGACTTTTTCGCTCTCATGATAAATTCTTGACGGAATATGCCATTAATTATAGACTCCACTTAATTCCCGGGGCCGTAGACCCGCGGTAAAGGAGCGCAAATGGAAGTATTCGACGGATTCATATCTGCGATTGCAAGCGAATTCAAATTGAAATTTCACAAGGATTCCGAGGGGAGCTACCGGACAAAGATCGATTTCGAGAACGGAAGGTCCCAGGAAGTGCTTGTTACGCTTTCCAACGATGAGTCCGGGGACAGGGTCATCAACTATTATTCGATAGTCGGAAAATTGAAGCAGGACCTCTGCGAGCTTTACAAGTATGCGCTCCAGCTCAATGCGACGTTCGATTACGGGGCGATCGCCCTGATGGACTCCACCCTCGTGCTCAGAAATTCCATCCTTCTCGAGGACTGCGATCCGATGCGGTTCATGAAATCGCTCACCTACATAGCCGCAAAGGCGGATGAAATGGAAGAGATGCTTATCCAGGAAAACAGGTACTAAAGGGGACGGCTATCTGGCTGTCCCGCCGTTTACATTCGCTTTCAGTGAAAACGATCTTTTCAGGTATTCGATTTTAGCCCTGATCTCGCCGTTGTGTATCCTGTTTTTTTTGTGTGCGGGCAGATATTTCCAGCCGGGGTATATGCCGATCAGGTCGTCGTGTAGCTGCCACAGGTGCCTGTATTGTCTGCTGTTGATCAGGAGAATCGATTCGGCTTCCGGCCCGGAGAACCACCCGCTCATCAACTCCCTGCTGATCTTCAGGATGTCCACCTTCAGGTCGTTTATCTTCGACAGCGCTATGATCCTGTCCCTCTGCTCCCTGCTCAGGGCCGGATACTTCTCTTTGAGAAAGGCGTTGTAAGCCATCGAGCCGGCGTATTGGGTCCCCAGGAGTTTTTCGGCCATTGATTCATCCATCCCCTCGGACTTCATTTTCGCCGCCACTTCGCCCGATACCTCGTAGTGAACCGGCCTGAAAACCTGCTGGTTGAACACATTCTGGAATATAAACAGCGATACGAAGCTTATCACCGCGGCCATCACCGGCGCGGTCACCCAGGCCGATGCGACCCTGGCGAGCACCTGTATGTTGAGCTCTTTGCCCCCGTGAATGAGCCCGATGCCCACCACCGCGCCGATGACGCCCTGCGAACTCGATACCGGTACGAGAGGAAGGGTCGGCAGTCCGTGCGACGCGAGAAAATTTTCGAGGTTCTCGGAGGCGAAGAGAAAAAGAACGAGCGACGTCGAGAGCACGACCACCAGCGCGGCCTCCGGTGTCAGCTTGAGTATTTTTGATCCGACGGTGTCGATGACTTTTCTGGAATAGGTGAACACCCCAATGGCGATCGCCAGACCGCCGAGCAGAAACAGTATCGTCGAGTCCGAGAGCGTGACCATGCCGAGCTCCAGGGGCTTGAACGGGGAGACGTAGACGAACACGCCCATGACGTTCGCTATGTTGTTCGCGCCCAGGGAGAACGCGCCGAAACCGCCGACGATGATGAGCCCGATCCTCGTCATGGTGTCCTGTTTTAAAAGGTGTATCCTGGTCTTTTTTAAAAATATTTTCATCACTTTGTACAGGGCCATTGCAAAGACCGCAGTCAGCAGCGGACAGATGACCCATGTCGAAACGATCGTCGAGAGAGACCCGTAGTCGGTGAGCGATCCCGAAAAAAAATTCCAGCCTATGATGGCGCCCACGATGGCCTGGGTCGTCGATACCGGCATGTCGGCAACCGTCATCCAGTAAACGGTGATCCCCGCCGAAAGGGCGACGATGAAGGAGCCGCCTATCTCGTTCACCGTTCCCAGCGTTCCCAGAGTTCTCGCGGCGCCGCTCCCCGACATTACGGCTCCGATGATTATGAATATTCCGGACACGACGGCCGCGGTCCTGAACTTGACCATTTTCGATCCGACGGCGGTGCCGAATATGTTGGCGGCGTCGTTGGCGCCCAGGCTCCAGCCCAGGAACAGGCCGCTGGTGATGAAGAGGAAGGCGCTCATTTAGCTACACTATTCTTTTAATGCTCGCGATGCTGAGACGGTCGGCTATTATCTCGGCGTCGTCGGCCATGGAGTCGATCTGTGAGATGAGGTTTTTCAGCTGCATTTTCTGGGAAAGTCCCATATCGGAGGCGAAAATTTTTCTTTTGATTCTTTCGGAGGCGGAATCGCATTCCTTTTCATAGAATTTGACGATGTGAATATGGTCCTTGACCGAGTAAACGTCGTAAAAGAAGGCCCGGGCCCCGTACGCGAGGGCCTCAACCGACTTGATGACCGGGTCTGTGAGGCTTACGAAATCGGTTTTCAGGTCCTCGGGGATGACCGGTTTTTCTATGGAGAATTCGAACAGCGTCCCCTTGGACGTGTCTATTATCGTGTCCATGCTTTCCAGGACTCCAAGGACGTCCCCCCTCGATTCGGGGATGAGTGTCTGGGAGTAGAGGCGGGATTCGATCTCTTTCCTGAGGTTGTCGGCGTTGTTCTCGGCATCGAGCACGACGCCGAGCCTTTTTTCGAAATCGTCAAACCTGCCGCCCATGTATTCCCTGATGCCCTCCTGAAGATGCAGGCTCGCGGTCACGGTCAGATCGATGAAGTTATCGATCTGCATGATCAGGTCCTTGGTGGTGCTGAACAGCGAAATCATGGCCGGATTCGACTCGGCTTATTCGCGCACGATATAGCTTTCGGCGTAACGCTCATTGGACTGCATGTCCCTGAGTATGCTCCTGGCGCGGTTCTTCGACATGACCGGTCCGATCCTGACGCGGAAGAACTGACGGCCGTTGACTTCTGAAGAATCGACATAGGTGTCGTAGTTCATGCCCTTGAGGGTCTCGGCCTCGGCGAGCGCCCTGCTTTTCCTGTCGTACGAGGCGACCTGCACCGAAAATTCACCCGAGCCGGAATCTTCGTTGCGCGAGTAAGAATCCGCGGCGGCGACGACTGCAACCTGGGATTTGCTTCTGGCCGGGGCGCTTGCTTCCCTGGTGCGGTCGGCCTTGCGATGGTGTTTATGGGCGCGGGCTATTTTCTTCGCGGGCGACGACGATTTCGCCACGGTCTTCCTGGCCGGCTTTTCAGCGACCGCCGGAGGGATTATCTCCTTTATGCTTTCACCGGTAAGAACATCGGCCGGCGCGCTCTGCTCGGTCTGCGGCAATGTGTCGTCTTTTTTCGCGAGATCGTAGGCGCCTGCGCTCTGCGCATCGTTCATGGCGCTTTCGGCCTCGTCTCCCCTGTGCGGAGGCGCGGGGATCGACTCGTCGAACACCGACGCGCTTTTATTGTCGTTCATGAACATCCCGTCCGAGGCGGCCGGGGCTATGCTCCCGCTGTCTTTCACGAAATTCATCCCGACGAGAAACGACGCCACGATGATCCCGATGATGACCGCCGAGATGAGAAGTATCCGGGGAGTGTCCAGGTGCAGAAGATACACGCTCTTCTGCTTTACCGGTTGTTCATGTCCTTCAAAGTGTTCCATAACTCTATTACCTGCCTTCTGGTGTTTTCGATAGCGCCTGAATTATCTATTACATAATCGGCCATTTTCATTTTTTCATTGAGAGGAATTTGATGCTCGAGCCTCTGTTTTATCTCTTCGGCGGTGATGCCGTCCCGCTCTATGCCCCGGGCGACGACCTGCTCCGAGCGGGCGACGACCACGATGTTTTTGTCCATGTGCCGGTCGAACCCGGCCTCGAAAAGGAGGGGGGTGTTGACCATGTATACCCCCCCGCCGCTCGAGCGTTTGAGTGTCAGATCGAGGATTATCGGATGGGTTATACCGTTCAGGATTTTCACTTTCCCGGGGTCCGAGAAAACATGGGCGGCGAACCGGCGCCTGGAAAGAGTCCCGTCGCCGTCAAGGAACTCTTTCCCGAACTCGGCGACGATCCTGGCAAGGCCCTCGCCGCCCGGCTCCACGATCTCCCGCGCCAGGATATCGGTGTCTATGACCTCCGCGCCCATGGCGCGGAACATCTCGCATACGGTCCCTTTACCGGAAGCGAATATCCCCGTCACGCCGACTCTCATCGTGTTCTCCTCCGTCGCTTGTTCATGAATCCCCCCTGCGGAAGGCCTTTATCATCATTTCGATTTTTTTTTCATTTAAAACGCCGCCGGCCGACGCCGCAGCGAGTTCTTTTACCAGAGTTTTATTGTTCAGCGCAGCTTTCAGGTCTGCGGCCTTAAAGGCGATGCGCGTCGGGCCCCTCCCTGCAGAGATCGAGCGGAGGATATCGGTCTTGTTTTTCGTACCGGGAGCGCCGGGGAAGATTTCTCCTCCCGCTGCCGGGGCCCCGCTGATGGGAAGTCCCTCTCCCATCATGGAGACAATGTCTGTCTTGCCGCAGCCGATCAGGGTTTCGAGCGATTCCCGGTACTGGACAAACGATTTACGGGTGTAGAGCCCTTGTTGTTTCAGCCCCCCGCTCGAGGCGAAGATATAGGCCGCGTTCCTGGTCTCGACGGTCGAGAAGCGGTCCTGAAAATATACGCCGTATCTTCTCTGGTACGCGGTGCCCCGGGCGTAAATCGCGTACCGCGGGAACGAGAAATCGAATCCGGCAAGGGCGATCCTGTCGAATCCCATCAGTATGGCCATCCTGACCGCGTCCCCTGCCACATTGCCGGTGCCGGACTCGATTGAACCGAAATCCCCGCCAAGAGAAGCTATGACCTGCGAGAGGGGATGGCTGTTCAGCGAAAGGAACCGCATGCCGTCCTTTTTCCCCGCGTTCCGGCATGCCCATTCGAATGCGCGGCTGCTCGCGGATATGGACAGCACCGGCACCGTGCGCCCGGGCTCCGAGAGCATCAGGTGCTCGTAGATATACGGCTGCGGATCGATCGATACCGTGAAATCGGGCCGTATGCCGGATCTTTCGAGCACGGGGAGGGCCGAGTCTGCCGCGATGATGCAGCATCCCGTTTGCTGTTCACGAATGATTCCAAGGCAGCGGTCCAGGGATGGGCCTGATGTCGCGATGATCGCGGTGCACCCTTTGAAGCGTCCGAAAAGCCCGGCGACCGGCATGAATTCGCCGGCCATCGCGCAGTTGCTCAGGATGTTCCTGAAATATTTCACGCCGAACGCCTTCCTGGTCGCCTCGTTTCCCGCCTTTTTATTGATGACTGATTCTATCTGTTTTTTCACCGCGAGATAGTATTCGGGAAAGATCCTCATCGAAGCGGGATGTTCGAGCACCGATATGCCCCTGGTCGAACCGAGATCGAGGGCGGATGAAAGCTCGGCTGCGACCTCTTCGGGGGCGAGCCCGGTCAGGAATCTGACTCTGTGATTGCGGGACAGGAACGCGGCCGCGCCTTCGGCGACTGTCTCCCGTATGCCGTCAAGAATATCGATGAGAAACACAGACGTATAGGCATCAAGCATGGATTCAAGCGGCAGCAGGTGATAGGCGAGGCCGGTGCCCAGGACGACAAGGGTGTCGTAACGGCCGGGGTCGAACCTGTCCCTCATGCTTTCCGCCTCCCTCAGCGGGTCAACCGAGCTGTGCAGGGGGATTTCCTTTCCTTCCCGGGAAACGAGCAGGGTTGGATGCCCGCTGCGGGTCTGGGTTATCCTGTATACTTTTATTTCTTTCACATCGACGCCGGTTCGGCTGGGAAAATAGTTTTTAATATTATCGTCCTTTATCAGGAGATTACTGAGATGATGGATGACGGTAAATTATAGGAAAACCAAAAAAAATTAGTTGAAACTAATTTGATGTTTTTATACCTTGATTCCGATAAGAAATGATTACCTGCTCATGCTCAGGGCAATTTGGTTATTAAGGTACGGAAAAGGTCATGACTCTCGATCAGCTTGAAAACGGACAGGCCGGAATAATCACCAAAATCAGGGGAAGGGGCGCTTTCAGAAACCGCATCCTCGAGATGGGATTCGTAAAGGGCAAAGAGGTTGAAGTAATAAAAAAGGCCCCCCTCAGGGACCCGGTCGAGTACAAGATCATGGGCTACAATGTGTCCCTGAGAAGGAGCGAGGCCCGGCTCATTGAAGTGCTGACCGAGGACGAGGCTTTCGAATGCGAGGACAGGGAAGATGCGCACGAAGGATCTCCCGCCCGAACGCCTTTAAGGGGCCGCAGGGGCCGCCGCCGTCATTTCGTCGCGGTTCACGATGATCCGATGAGCCGGATGCTTCCCGGCGAGATACGGGAGCGGCACGGGAGGCTGCGCAAAAGGGCCCTGCGCGCCCGGTGCGCCGATACCGGTGCGGTTCAGAATGGCCTTTTGAGGACCGCCGACGAAAGGAGCAGGGAAATCGACGTGGTGCTGGTGGGAAACCCGAACAGCGGGAAGACGACCCTGTTCAACCATGTATCGGGCTCGAGGGAAAGGGTCGGCAACTACACCGGAGTGACCGTTGACGCCAAGCAGGCGGGCTTCGAGCACGGCGGATACGTGATCAACCTCGTCGACCTGCCGGGTACGTATTCGATCACCGGATATTCGGGCGAAGAGCTGCAGGTGCGGGACTATATTCTGGAGAAAACACCCGACATCGTGATAAACATCGTGGACGCCTCGAACCTGGAGCGGAACCTCTACCTGACGACGCAGCTCATCGACATGGACATCAAGGTGATCATGGCCCTCAACATGTACGACGAGCTCGAGAACGCCGGCCACACGTTCGACTACACGGGGCTGGGCCGCCTGCTCGGCATGCCCTTCGTTCCCACGGTCGCATCGAAGGGAGAAGGCCTCGACGAGCTCTTTGACCGCGTCATCGAGGCGTACGAAGACAGGGAAGGCACCATACGGCATATCCACATCAACTACGGCGGAGACATCGAGAAGGCCATAACCGCCGTACAGGAAAAGATCTGGGCCGGGGACAACTGCGCGCTCACCGACAGCATCTCGTCGCGCTTTCTCGCAATCAAGCTGCTGGAAAAGGATAAAAAGATCGAAGAGATGATTTTCGGCTCTTGCACGAACCGGACCGAGGTCATAAAGGAAGCGCAGACCCAGATCGAGAAGCTCGAATCGTCGCACCATGAAGACACCGAGGCGCTGATAGCCGACGCGAAGTTCGGCTTCATCTCCGGCGCCCTTCGGGAGACGTTCAAGCCCGGCCAGATGCCCGAGCTGACCCCGAGCGAAAAGATAGACCGCATGCTCACCCACAGGATACTCGGTTTCCCGATATTTCTATTTTTCATGTGGCTCACGTTCACCATGACGTTCGTCCTGGGCGAGTATCCCATGAACTGGATCGATTCGTTCATGCACCATCTCTCGGCCTTCGTCAGTCTGCACGTGCCCGACGGCCTGCTCAAGAGCCTGATCGTCGACGGCGTGCTGGCCGGGGTCGGGGGCGTGATCATTTTTCTTCCGAACATCCTCATCCTTTTTTTCATGATATCGTTCATGGAGGACACGGGCTACATGGCCAGGGCGGCGTTCATAATGGACAAGGTCATGCATAGGATAGGGCTTCACGGCAAGTCGTTCATCCCCCTGATCATGGGGTTCGGGTGCAACGTGCCTGCGATCATGGCCACGCGCATCCTCGAGAGCAGAAAGGACAGGCTGCTGACGATGCTCATCATCCCCTTCATGTCGTGCAGCGCCCGTCTCCCGGTATACGCTCTTTTCATCGGGGCTTTTTTCACGGCGTATTCGGGTACGATGCTTTTTCTCGTCTACCTGTTCGGGATCGCGATAGCGGTACTCGCCGGCATGGTCCTCAAGCGCGCGTTTTTCCGGGCCCGGGAGGTGCCGTTCGTCATGGAGCTGCCCCCGTACCGGCTCCCGCAGATCACGACCACGCTGCGCCACATGTGGGACAAGGGCGTCGAGTACCTGAAAAAAATCGGGGGAGTGATCCTCGTGGCCTCGGTGCTGATCTGGGCCCTGGGAGTTTTTCCGCTCGAGGTGAAGTATTCCAGGGATTATGACGGCGAGATCAGGGGGATTCAGGACAAGTACCGGATGACCGTTGAATCGGTGTCGCGGGACAGCCTGGCCGCGGGCCGGGCTTCGACGCTTGAGTCCATGAAACAGTCCATGGAGCGCGAGATCGAGCACATCGAGTACGCCCGGGAGACCGAGCGGCTTTCGAAATCCTACATCGGCCGAATCGGCGCTGCGATCGAGCCTGTAATGGCCCCGCTCGGATTTGACTGGAAGATGAGCGTGAGCATCGTCACCGGCCTGGCCGCAAAGGAGGTCGTGGTCGGCACGCTCGGGGTCCTGTATCACGCCGATCCCGACGGCAAAGAGGGGGGAACCTCGCTGGCGGAAAGGCTCAGGACCGCCGAACATCCGGACGGCGGAAAGGTTTTTACCCGGCTAACCGCGTTTGCGTTCATCATTTTCGTGCTGATTTATTTCCCCTGCGCGGCCGTGATAGCGGCCATCCGCAGGGAGTCCGGAAGCTGGCGCTGGGCGGCTTTCGCCGCCTTCTACACGACCGCGCTCGCATGGATCGTGGCGTTTATCATCCAGCGGGCCGGTTCGGTCATTGCGGGGTGACATGCAGACCGTGATCGCTCTCGTCATAGTTTTCGCCGCCGCGGCTTTCGCGGTTTACCGGGTCGTCCGTTTTTTCAGAAAACCCGGTGATCATGCATGCAGCCCGGACAAATGCGCGTCATGCCCTCTCTCTTCGGGCGAGTGCCCGGGTTCGCCGGATGAAACTGTGAAACCGGGGAGGGATGATTCCAGGTGAGCCCGGCCAGGTCCATGCCCGCATATCTGAAGATCATTCTCATGTCCCTCATGGCGGCCGGTTTTCTGTTCGGCTTTCTCGATATTGTCATCCCCCTGAACTTCGAGCGCCTTCATGTTTTTCTTTTCAACATGACCGTGGGCGGATTCGTGATTCTCCATTACACAAGGGGCGAAGGCAGGCCTTCCGCCGGTCTCTTGCTGTATCTTGCGCTGGGCGCCGTTTACGCTGTTCTGGCATTTTTCAACCGTTACGGGATCGCCCTGGCCGCCGCGGTCCCGATGTGGGCGATCGTCGAGAAGACCAGGACAGGACGTTTTTCTTTTTTCCCGAAAAATTTCTTCAGGAATGACGCGCCGGTTGAGCGAAAGTTTCACGAGGCCGCGCTCCTGTGCCTGTCTCTCTCGTTTGTTTTTTCCACAGTCGTCGTGATGAATACCGAATTTTTTCATTGGTTCACTCTTGACAAACTGAAACCCGACGTCTTCTTTCTGGGATTTTCATTTCCCGTTTCCCTTATCACCATGTCGGTCATGTTCCGGTATATCGGCCCGGACAGGCCCGCCCTTCATCGCCTGATTGAAAACGGCATTTTCTGGACAATAAATATCGGGGTGATCATTTTCTTCGTTTTCATAATTTTCGGGCTATTCGCGGCGGAGGTCGCCGCAGCCTCGGTTCTCTTCGTGGCAGTGATCTTTCTTTTCGTTTATTTTCTGAAATACGGGGCGGGCCTCAAACAGAAACATTTCCTGATATCGGGGATGGTTTTCCTGCTGTTCACTGCGTTCACCGGGCTGCTGTATATCCCCGCAAAGGCTATGGGGATGACGCCGCTTCCCGAACTGCTGCTGAAGTCCCATGCCTACATCTCCCTTTACGGCTGGAACCTTTCGGGACTATTCGTCATTACACGGCGTGAGGATTTCCCGTTCGGGATGAATTCGTGGAAGATGATTCTGCTGCACTGGACGGTCATCATGCTCGCTCCTGCCGGCAAATACGTTCCCGCCGCAGTGCCGTTCATCTGCGCCGCTTTCATTGTCCTTCTTTACCGGTATTTTTTTGCGCGGGAAAAGGATTGAACCGTCATTTTTCGCATTCGCCGCTCCGGGTTTCCATTCTCGATATCAGGCCCGTTATCTGGTCTTTCAGGGCCATGAACTCCTTTTCGCCAAGCCCGCTTCTGCAGAAAAGCTCCTTCGGCACGGCAACCGCTTTTTCTTTCAGCTTTTTTCCCTCGGGAGTGAGCGCGACAATCACTTTCCTTTCGTCGGATTCAAGCCTTTTGCGTATAATGAGGCCCTGGGATTCGAGCCGTTTGAGAAGCGGGGTCAGGGTGCCCGAATCGAGCTGGAGCCTCTGTCCGATATCGGTCACGCTCCGGGAGTCATCCTCCCAGAGCACGAGCATGACCAGATATTGCGGATAGGTGAGATGCAGCTCGTCAAGCAGCGGCTTATACATGCGCGTTATGGCCCTTGAGCCGGCATACAGCACGAAGCAGAGCTGGTTGTCGAGCTTCAGGTATTCATCGATTGCGGCCATCAGAGAATTTTCCTTATATCTTTTTCGATTTTTTCCGGCCTGGTCACTGGTGCATATCTGCGCACCACTTTCCCGTTGCGGTCAATTAAAAATTTGGTGAAATTCCACTTGATGTCCCTGGAGCCTAAGATTCCGGGAGCGGATTCGGTCAGGTGCCTGAAAAGCGGGTCGGCGTCTGGACCCTTGACGTCGATTTTGGAGAAGACCGGGAAATTAATGTTGAAATTGACTGCGCAGAAGGACTGTATCTCGCTGTCCGATCCCGGCTCCTGGTTCATGAACTGGTTTGACGGGAAAGCCAGCACTTCGAATCCCTTATCGCGATAGCTGTCGTACAGTTTCTGGAGCCCGTCGTACTGGGGGGTGAATCCGCATTTGCTTGCAGTATTCACGATGAGCAGGACTTTGCCCCGGTATTCATCGAGCGGCTTATTGAATCCCGTGTTCGCTTTGACCGTATAATCGTATACCGTTTTGTTGTTCTGTTTTTTCATGATTTTCCTCGCTATATATTTTATAAAATTATATTGTGTAAAATATAATAACGGGCAATATAAATGTCAAGTCCGGTTGGTATAAAAAATAAAAAAAGCCGTTTTCACGGCTTTTTTTTTGTGGTACCTAATTTTTTATTTCAGGCGTTTTTCCAGGGCCTCGAGCTCCGCTTTGAGCTCTGAAGGCAGATGGTCGCCGAAGTTGGCGTAATGCTGCTTGATGAGGTCGATCTCGGCAAGCCAGCCTTTCCTGTCGACCGTGAGCAGTTCTTTCATATCCTGCTCGCTGACATCTGAAAGCCCGGTACGGTCGATCGCGTCCACGGTCGGCATGAAGCCGATTTCGGTCTCGACCGCCTTGCCCTCGCCGTTACAGCGCTCGAAGACCCACTTGAGCACGCGGCTGTTTTCGCCGTACCCGGGCCAGAGCCACTTGCCGTCGGCAGTTTTCCGGAACCAGTTGACATAGAAAATTTTCGGCAGCTTGTCGGACGAGGTTTTCGAGCCTATGTTTATCCAGTGCTTGAAATAGTCTCCCATATGGTACCCGCAGAAGGGAAGCATGGCGAACGGGTCGCGGCGCACGGTGCCGGCCTTGACGTCAAGTGCGGCTGCGGTTACTTCAGAGCCCACTATCGAGCCCAGGAACACGCCGTGGTTCCAGCTGAATGACTGATGAACCAGGGGAACGGTGCTGGGCCTTCGCCCGCCGAAGAGGAACGCGCTGATCGGCACGCCCGCGGGGTCTTCCCACGCCGGGTCGACAGCGGGGCACTGTTTGGCCGGTGCGGTGAAGCGCGCGTTGGGATGAGCTGCGGGTTTGTCCGATTTGCCCTGCTCCCACTCGTTGCCGTTCCAGTCGATGACCTTGCCCGGAGCGTCATATCCGATGCCTTCCCACCACACGTCCTTGTCGCCTGTCAGCGCCACGTTCGTGAATATGGTGTTGCGGTTCATGGCCTTCATCGCGTTCGGGTTCGACTGCATCGAGGTGCCGGGGGCCACGCCGAAGAATCCCGCCTCGGGATTGATCGCATAAAGCCTTCCGTCCTTGCCGAATTTCATCCAGGCGATGTCGTCGCCGACGGTTTCGACTTTCCATCCCGGGACCGTCGGGATCAGCATGGCCAGATTCGTCTTTCCGCAGGCTGACGGGAACGCTCCGGCGATGTATTTCTTTTCTCCTTTGGGATTGGTTATACCCAGAATCAGCATGTGTTCGGCAAGCCAGCCCTCATCGCGGGCCATGACTGTTGCGATGCGGAGCGCAAGGCATTTTTTACCGAGCAGGGCGTTCCCGCCATACCCGGAGCCATATGACCATATGGTGCGCTCCTCGGGAAAGTGAGAAATATATTTCTTGTCAAGCGGGGCGCACGGCCATTTGCCGCCGTCGGTCTCGCCCTTTTCCAGCGGCTTTCCGACCGAGTGCATGCAGGGGATGAATTCGCCCGTTTCGCCCAGCACTTCGAGCACCTTTGTGCCGACCCTGGTCATGATATGCATGTTGGCCACGACATAGGGCGAGTCGGTGATCTCGACCCCGATTTTCGATATGGGAGATCCCACGGGGCCCATACTGAAGGGGATGACGTACATAGTGCGACCCTTCATGCAGCCCTTGTACAGCCCCTTCATGGTTTTTTTCAGCTCGTCGGGATCGATCCAGTTGTTGGTCGGCCCGGCCTGCTCCTTGGTTTTCGATGCTATATAAGTACGGTTTTCAACCCGGGCCACGTCCGAGGGATCGGAGCGGAACAGATAGCAGTTGGGCAGCTTCTGCTTGTTGAGCTCGGTGGCCAGTCCTTCTTTGACTGTGATCCGGATCATGTCGTCATATTCTTTCTGGGATCCGTCGCAGATGTGGGTGCTGTCAGGTGTGACCATGGCGGCCATTTCATCGATCCATTGCGCGAGTTTCTTGTGTTTGACCATATTTGATCTCCTCTGTTAATTATATCTGAATCATATGCGGCAGGTATTTGGCGGTGAACACTTCAGGCAGAATGCACTGTTCGGGAGTCCTTCTGCGATGCAACCCATAAGTCTCAATCTAATAATTGAAAAGCCTAACAGAGTAGGTTCACCGGGTTATGAAAAGAACTGCCGCGGATTAGATCAAGGGCCTGTTTCCACTGTATTGCATCAAGTGTGGAAACAATCAATTTGACAACATAAAAATTCATTCTTAAAAAGCAAATGTTATTTTTTGGATCTGGTTATTTATTGCAGGATTTTATATTTTTTTATGATTTTCTTGACTTTTGCCGGCCTGATTTATAATCGAAGGTGACTTTTTTCAATTTCCTCTCCTATAACTGGAGGTGGTCCCCATGTCTCAGGTCAGTCTGCTGAAAAACGACACCAAACAGGATATTCCTCTGGCGGGTATGAACGCCGATCTGGGCCTTTTTTATCAGCTTCTTGAAATGGTCGAGGGAGACTGGTCGGATTCGGTCGAGGGCATATGCAGCCACATCAGGGAGCGTTTCGGTGCGCTTACGGTTTTTTTATCGGTTTTCGACAAGAACTACAACGAATTCATCTATATCACCTTCTCCATCAATAACGAACTCAGAAAAAAATTTGACGCGAAAAACATAACCCTCACCCGGGAGTCGGGCCTCGATATACTTAAAAAGGTCTATTCCAAGAAGAAAAACATTCTCGAATACGGCATCTTCGAGGGGGCGTCGCTGCTCGAACTGGTGAGCATTTATCTCGACGACGACAAAAAGGAGGCCAAAAAGCTGATTCATGAAACCGATCTGAAAACGATCGTGGCCATTCCCGACGTCGACGCGACCAAGGATTATACATGCTACTTCCATATTCTCACCGACCGGTTCGTAGAGGAAAAGGAAAAGCACCTGATCAACGATTATCTGACCCAGCTCCATGTCGCGCTCGAGATCGTGTTTCTCGTACGTGATCTGTATATCAAGGCGACCCATGACGGGCTGACCAAGCTCTTCAACCACAAGCAGGGGCACATACTCCTGGGAAAGGAGATGGACCGCGTGAACCGCAACAGGCAGCCTCTTTGCGTCGTAATGGCGGACATCGATTATTTCAAGAAAGTCAATGACCGTTACGGCCACCAGGCCGGCAACGGCGTCCTGGAATTTCTCGCCGAACTTTTTTCCAAGAGCCTGCGCAAGTGCGACGTCATATCCAGGTACGGC
>JAKLIV010000003.1 GCA_022709405.1 Spirochaetota bacterium | reverse complement strand
TGCGAGTATCCCGAGGCCGCCGGCTTCGGCCACCGGCGCAACCAGTTCGGGCGTGCTGATCCAGCTCATTCCCGAAAGCACGATGGGATGCTTGATCCCGAAAAGTTCAGTTATTTTTGTTTTCATGTGGGTCTCCTCTTGGGTGAAATTATACGGCTCTTTCCTGAATGTTGGGAACAGCCCCCTAAATCCCCCCGAGGGGGACTTTGAGTTTTTTTCAATAATAGGACCGGAAGGGATATTGTCCAGTTAAATTTTTTACTGTGATGTCACCGTTTGGAGTCAGTCGATGGTAATATGCTTGATGCGGTTCTTGCCTTCGTTTTTAGCCAAGTACATCTGGGAATCAGCCGTGCTTATCAGTTCGTCAATGTCGAGGGGAGGCCGATTGAATGTCACGAGACCTATGCTGCAGGTTATGGGCCAGCCGTGGCGGCTGGAAGTCTGGAAAAGGTTTCTCTTCAATTTCTTGATTACTGTTTGCGCAGTCGTTTCATCAGTTTCAAGGAAAAGAATCGCGAATTCGTCTCCTCCGATACGGGCCATGATGTCGATCTCGCGGCCGCTTGAAGACAATTTCCCGGCGATATGTTTGAGAAGCGCGTCGCCTTCGGAATGACCGCATGAGTCGTTGACGTCCTTGAAGTTGTCGAGGTCGATATAGGCGATGGACAGTGATTTGAGGAACCTTCTCATCCTCTTTATTTCGGCACCGGCCATTGAAAAAAATGCGCGCCGGTTTAGCAGGCCGGTCAGGTGATCGCGCAGGGCGAGTTCTTCCTGGTTTTTCAGGCAGGATATGAGATATACGATGAATAGAAAAATGATGAGCCTTGCGCATGAATTGACAAACGGTGCGAATTTATAAGTGAACTGATCGATAATCAGCAAGTCTGCCATGAGCCATGAAAGCGCGGAGAACGCAGAAAAGAAAACAGCATACCATTTTCCGACAAAAACCGAGACTGTCAGAATGGGAAGTACATACAGCAAAGTGAGCGTGATGTCCGGGCCTGTTATGTAGCGGATACAGCTTATCAATAAAGCCATTATGATCGCGGAAATGAAAATGAAAATCCTTAAGAGAGGGCTGAAAGATGTATTTCCCCATGCCATAACGCCTTTCCATTAAGAAAATGTAAGTGTAATATTCTGCAATCCGGTCAACTATACTTTAAATAAATATTGATTCTGGTTTAAGTCAAAATAAAGAAAGAAATGCAGGATTTAGCAAGGCGTGACTATAATAAATCTGCAAAGGTGGTTTTTTCAAGCTTGTCCGATATGTAATCACGAATGTCCTTGAACACCGAAATGAGCATGCTGTTTTGCTCGATGGGCGTGCTGTCATAAAAGTAGACGCTGACGGATTCTACCGGAGCAAGCGCGCCGTCCATCAGGCGGATTATTTCGGCCAAGTTTATTTCCGATGGTTTTTTCGCCAGCATGTATCCGCCCTCGGGCCCTCGCCTGCTTTTCACATATCCGGCGTTTTTAAGCGAAAGCAGTATCTGTTCCAGAAATTTTTTTGGTATGCTTTTTCTTTTTGATATTTCTTCAATTTTAACAATACTTTCGCCGGAATTTTCTGCGAGATCGATCAGAGCAAGGCAGGCGTATTCGCTTTTTAGGGATAACTTCATGACTGATATTTTCTTCTTTTTTTCATAGAATTGCTGAATTATAGTTGGCTGAAGGGCCAAACCCTTTGCCCGCCGGTTGTATCCCATATTTCAGGATTAAGCGTGCGAGACTCGGTATCGCAGTTATGACATTAATTGTGCCGCTATAAATAATAAATGTCAATTATAAATGAAAAAATTGTTTACATAATTTATCAGCAAGAATGAATATTTATTATATGATGTTCCGGGTCGGTCGTTAACTGCTAATCGCAATTGAAGGATATATATTTGAGGATAACGAATAGTTTTTCAAGTTCCGCTATTGCATTCCTGATTATTTTTCCGTCTGTAATCGTTACTGCATCAGCATATTTCTTTATCGGAAGTATGGTTGCTTCAGCGATAACCGGGTTGATCAATGCAGCGGCTGTTTCATCGGCAATTTTAATCATTAAAAACCGCAGATTCAAATCCTCATCTGAGAAATCAGCTTCGTTTGTTCTCTGGTTCACGGGACTTTCAGGATCCGGTAAAACCACTCTGGCAAAGGCACTGAAGGATCTGTTGACCGGGAAGGGATTGGCGGTCGAGCTGCTTGACGGTGATGAGGTCAGGTCTTTATTCCCGAATACGGGTTTCACCAGGGAGGAGCGGAACAGCCATATCATGAGGGTGGGCCACATCGCGTCTCTGCTGGAAAAAAACGGGATAATCGTGCTCACCTCGTTGATATCCCCGTACAGGGAGTCAAGAGACAGGGTAAGAAAGATGTGCGGGAACTTCATAGAAGTTCATGTCGCAACTTCCCTCGAGGAATGCATGAAGAGGGATGTCAAGGGCCTGTATGAAAAAGCGGGAAGGGGGGACATCAAGAATTTTACCGGGCTCGATGATCCGTATGAAATCCCACTGAAACCCGACATAACGGTGAATACCGAGAATCGGACAGTCCCGGATGCAATGCAGTTTGTACTGAGTGAAATAAACAGAATAACGGGATTAAAACTATAAGGGTGCGGAAATGGACCATCTCGACAGGCTTGAAAACATCGGCGTTCACATATTGCGCGAGGCTTACGCCAGCTTTAAAAACCTATGCATGCTCTGGTCGATCGGGAAGGATTCGACCGTGCTGCTGTGGCTCGCCAGGAAGGCCTTTTTCGGCCACGTGCCGTTTCCCCTGGTGCACATCGATACGCACTACAAGATACCTGAAATGATTGAATACCGGGACCGCCTTGCCAGGGAGTGGAAGCTCACCATGGTCGTAGGCGAGAACCGGGACGCGCTGGACAACAAGCAGACATTCCCGGACGGGAACGCCGATCGCCTGACCTGCTGCAAGAAGCTCAAGACCGAGGCCCTGGTCAACACCCTGAACGGTTCCTGGAAGCGATACCGGATGAACCATGCAACGGGCGGGTATGAAATCGATAAAAACACCGAGCCCTATACCGGCGTAATCGTCGGAGCCCGCGCGGACGAGGAAGGCTCCCGGTCGAAAGAGCGCTATTTTTCACCGAGGGACAACCGCAGCGAATGGGACATCGGCGACCAGCCGCCCGAGTTCTGGAACCAGTTCAAGACCGATTTCGCTCCCGGGACTCACGTGCGCGTGCATCCGCTCCTCGACTGGACCGAGCTGAACATATGGGAATACATCGAGCGCGAAAGCATCCCCACCGTGTCGCTGTATTACGATCACGGCAACGGTAAGCGCTATCGCTCGCTGGGATGCGGGCCGTGCACCAATCCCATCGATTCGACGTCGAAAAATGTGCGCGACATCATCAACGAGCTAAAAAGCGGCAAGCTGAAAAACATCGCCGAGCGTTCGGGAAGGGCGCAGGACAAGGACGACGGCGGCGGACTGGAGACCCTGCGCAGAGAGGGATACATGTAATGGACATCGTAATTGTCGGACACGTCGACCACGGTAAGAGCACGGTGATCGGGAGGCTCCTGGCCGATACCGGTTCACTGCCAGAAGGGAAACTGGAGCAGGTAAAGGAAAATTGCGAGCGCAACTCGAAGCCGTTCGAGTATGCCTTTCTCATCGACGCCCTCAAGGATGAGCAGGCCCAGGGGATAACGATCGATTCTGCGCGCGTTTTTTTCAAATCCCCGAAGAGGGACTACATCATCATCGACGCTCCGGGCCACATCGAGTTTCTGAAAAATATGGTGTCGGGCGCCGCACGGGCCGAGGCCGCCCTGCTCGTAATCGACGCCGGCGAAGGCGTACGCGAGAATTCGAAACGTCACGGGTACATGCTGTCTATGCTGGGAGTGAGGCAGATAGCTGTCATCGTGAACAAGATGGACCTTGTCAGATACGACGAATCCGTCTATAATTCGATTGTCAATGAATACGGCGCTTTCCTGAAAGAAATCGACATCAGGCCGAAAACGTTCATTCCGGTCAGTGGGATCAATGGGGACAACATAACCTCCCTGGTCAATGCAATGGCATGGTATTCCGGTAAAAGCATTCTGGATGTTCTCGATGATTTTACCAGCGGGAAGGACGATGCGGACAAACCGCTGCGCATGCCGGTACAGGACGTGTACAAATTCACCCGATTCGGCGACAGCAGGAGGATCGTGTCCGGCTCAATACTTACCGGATCTCTCGCCGTGGGCGATGAAGTCGTGTTTTATCCATCTGGTAAAAAGAGCAGAATCAGATCTATTGAAGGATTCAAGACGAAAGAGACTAAAACAATGGCCGCCCCATACCCTGCGGGATTCACCCTCGAGGAGCAGATATATATCACGAGAGGCGAAATGGCCGCCAACTCTCATGAAGCAAAACCGCTCGTTTCATCTCGCATCAGGGCGAGCCTTTTCTGGCTGGGCAAGAATCCCATGGTGAAACAGAAATCTTATCTGCTGAAAATCGGTTCGGTCAAAGTACAGGCGCGCCTCGAGCAGGTGCATCGCGTCATAGATGCATCCGACCTGAGCTGCACCGAGCAGAAAGAGATGATCGAGAGGCATGATGTAGCAGAATGCACCATCAAGTGCAGCAAGCCGATCGCTTTCGATGTCGCCGGAGACAATACCCTGACCAGCAGGTTCGTCATCGTCGATGAATACGAGATCTCGGGGGGCGGCATAATCCAGCAGAAGATGGAGGACAGCCAGGACTGGGTCAGGGACAAGGTCTACCTGAGAAATTATAAATGGGAAAAAAGCCTTATCCCGGCTGAAAAACGCGCTGAGCGGTATACCCAGAAATCATGCCTGGTGCTGGTATCGGGAAAGAAGAACCAGGGGAAAAAAGGACTGGCCAGGGCGCTTGAAAAAACCCTGTTTAACGACGGCCGCGTTGTCTTTTTTCTGGGGATAGGCAATGTATTGTACGGTATCGACGCCGATATCAAGGGCGAGAAGGGAAAGGACGAGCGCTCCGAACATATTCGCCGTCTTGCAGAAGTGGCGCATATCATGATGGAGGCAGGGGTTATCCTTGTCGTCACCGCGGTTGAACTCACTCAGTCTGACCTTGAAATTATCAAGACAGTCGTCAATCCCGACAGAATAATGACTGTCTGGGTGGGTGACGATTCAGCTTCGGACATCAATTGCGACATATATGTCGATCATGCGGATTCGGAAGAACGCCAGGAGGAATACGTGGCCATTATAAAGGAATACCTCCAGAAATCCGGCGTTATATTCAATCCATGGTAATGTGATGTAATAACGCCCCCGGCTCGCTTTGCTCTCCACCACCGAGGGTAAGCCCACGGCATGCGGCCACCCCCGGAGGGGGTTGAAGAGAGGTGTATGCCTGGATATTTACACAGATGGGGATAGAACATACCTAGAACATGAATAGAAGGTGAAGATAAGTTGATCGGGATAAAAAAGCCTTGCATCCGGGGCTTTTTTTGTCAATACTTACTCATCTGGGTTACCTGCACTTCGACAGGCTCAGTGACCAAAAGGTTCGGATGCTTCGACAGCGGTTGGTGAGCTTGTCGAAGTGCAGCACAAGTAAAATGCATTATGGTCCGAGCAGCGGGTTTGGGCCAGAGGAAATTCCTGGATTTCCAACTGATGAATAAACACGATATTAATGATACTACCTGCGAACGTTTTCTACTATCCGCGCTTGAGGCTGCATACCAGGCCGCGGTGGCGATCCTCGACATATACAATTCCGGTGCCGATTTCGCGGTGGAATCGAAATCAGACGATTCACCCCTTACTGCCGCAGACCGGAAATCCCATGAGATTATATGCTCGGCGCTCGCCGATATTCCGGAACAAAAGGTCTCCACATCCGCCCTGAACGTCCCCTCTTCGATTCCGATACTGAGTGAGGAAGGGAAAGACATTCCGTTTGCGGTGAGAAAGGAGTGGAAACGGTTCTGGCTTGTGGATCCGCTCGACGGCACAAAGGAATTCATCAAGAGAAACGGGGAATTCACGGTAAATATTGCGCTCATAGAGGGGAATACTCCAGTGCTCGGCGTGGTTTGCGTACCGGTAAGGGGAGAAATATATTTTGGCGCTGAAAACATCGGCGCTTACAAGCTTGCACTCAAAGGCTATTCACAAGATACTGGCGATTCGGGAATCAAAGATAACGGGAGAATGCTTGGTGCGGGTTCAGGCGTAAGCGAGGATTTTTTCCGGAAATCATTGAAGAGTAATTCATTGAAGGATATTCTGGATGTTTCATGCGGGCTTCCTCTGGAAGGGCGTAAAGATGGCGGGCCCACGGATTATACCGTCGTGGCCAGCAGGTCTCATGCTAACAGCGAAACTGAATCCTACATCGAATCCCTGAAAAAAAAGTACGGGCAAATCAGGACCATATCGGCCGGGAGTTCGTTAAAATTTTGTCTCGTTGCCGAGGGAATTGCGGACTGCTATCCACGTCTGGGCCCGACTATGGAATGGGACACCGCAGCTGCCCATGCCGTGGTTGCATATGCAGGTAAAAAAGTAATAATATTTGACAGCAAGGAAGAACTGATCTATAACAAGGAAAATCTATTGAATCCGTGGTTTGTGGTGAAGTGATCAATGAATCCAGTCAAATTAATCAAAGAAACAGTGAATTTTTTCAGGCATATTTATCAGAACAGGTACCTGATTTTTGAGCTGACCAAGCGGGACTTCAAGCAGAAATATGCAGCGAACATCATGGGCCTGGCCTGGGCGATCCTGGATCCTCTTGCCATGATGATGATATTCTGGCTTATCTTCGGCCTGGGATTCCGGACCGGCAAAAATACCGGTGTCCCTTTTGTCGCTTATCTGATTTCGGGACTCACTGCGTACATGTTTTTCCAGGGGACGCTTTCCCAGGCGACCGGATCGATCAAGTCGTATTCGTTTTTATTGAAAAAGGTGAATTTCAGGGTCAGCATCCTGCCAATTGTAAAAATACTTTCTGAATTGGTATTGCATCTGATCGTGATGGCGATAGTGATAATTATAATAATACTGAACGGCGTCTATCCGACAATATATTGGCTGCAGACTGCTTACTATATTTTCGCCAGCAGCATGCTTCTGCTGGGCCTTTCATGGTTCACTTCCTCGGTGAATCTGTTTTTCCCCGATATATCCAATATCGTAGGGATTATACTGAGGTTCTTTTTTTATCTCACGCCGATATTCTGGGACCCCTCGATGTTCCCGGAAAAGTATCTTCTGATTCTGAAACTGAATCCCATGTATTATATCGTGACCGGGTACCGGGACAGCCTGCTTCATGCGCGGCCGTTCTGGGAGCAGTGGGAATTGACGATATATTACTGGGCGGTGACAGGGGTAGCCCTGCTCGTCGGCATCCTCGTATTCAGCAGGCTCAAGCCGCATTTTGCGGATGTAGCATGAGGCGCAAATACAAGACTTGTTGCCTTTCACATCTGTCATTCCGGGCGAAGCACTTCGACCTTGTTCAGGGCAGGCTCCACGAAGAGCCGGAATCCATCTTTGCATGTCAGAACTATGGACATGCTTTTCAGCAAGTCTACTATAAGTTCAACTTTTTAAATGTAGTTATGTTGTAGAACTCGTCTTTCTGGAAGTCGCCGTAGTACTCCCTGTGATCGAAAAGGTTGTCGATGATGTCGCTTATCGAATACAGGGGTTGAAATCCAAGATAGGTTTTCGCCTTGTCGAAGGAAACCTTGTAGTTCCTGAAGTCCTTGATGTTTTTTATCTCAAGGCCGATTTTTTGACCGGTTTTCTTTTCGATTTCATGCTTAACGAGATCCCCCACCTGTCCCACGGTGTAGTTACCTGAAGTGACATTGAATACACCGCTGATCGATTCGTGCGCCTGTACCGCGCGGATGAACGCGCTTGCAGCGTCGCGGATGTCGTATACCGGACGCCAGATCGAGGGATTGTTTATCGTTATCTTTTTATCGCACAGGGCGCTCTTGAACATGGTGTTTACGATAAGGTCGAACCTCATGCGGGGGCTGTAGCCTGAAATGGTTCCCTGGCGAAGAGCGATCACCGAGAAGCCTTCGTCGTGCATCTGCAGCACGCCGCGTTCGCCCTGGAGCTTCGAAATCCCGTAGGGATAGGTGCTGTTTACCGGGCAGTCCTCGTCGTAGAGCTTGTCCACGGTGTATCCGTACACCGAGCAGGATGAGGCATAGATGAACCGGCGCACGCCCGCGTTCTTGGCCTTGTACGCCAGGTATGACGGCAGCGCCCCGTTGTCGATGAAGTTTTTTGCCGGGTTGTATTCTGCCATGGGGTCGTTGGAAAGTCCGGCGAGAAATATCACCTGGTCGAATTGTTTCAGGTCGTCCTCGGTGCAGTGGAACAGGTCTTTCTGTATCACGGGAACGGACGCAGGCAGGTGATTGCCGAACCACAACAGGTCGACGACCGTGACATCGTAGCCGTGCTCGATGAGCGAGGGAATAAGCACGGAACCGATGTATCCCGCTCCGCCTGCGACAAGTATTTTCATTGCTGTTCCTCCGTAGGGATGCGTATCAGTTTTTTTTCACCAGCGCGTTGAAACGGCTGCAGTCGAGCGAGGTGTCCGCAGGCACCCTGAAATTCAGGTCGTTGATCGAGAGCTCCTTTATGTCTTTTGTCGGGTCGAGCGCTTTCGCGTATTCGAACACTGTCTTTCGCGGCCCGCCCACGTGCACGGTGCCGGTCGCGCCGGTTTCGATCAGGCGGGCGATCATGGCCGCGGTTTTGGTGACGCTTTCCCTGCTGGTCCACTGGTCGGTGAAGGCCTTCTCGTAGGGAAACACATCCGGCCCGAACGTGGTGCGGATGATCAGCGATTTGTCGTACATCCGCGCAGCGCATTCGCCTCCGAGCTTGGACCACGCGTACCTGTTGACCGGCAGCACCTCGTCATCCTCGCGGTAGCTCCCCTTATCCCCCCTGAACACGTAGTCGGTGGAGATATACACGAGCGACAGAGCGTGCGTCATGCACAGGCGCACAATATTGGCGGTGCCGATGATGTTAACATCTATGGCCTTCAAGGGCTCCTGCTCGATTTTCGGGGGTGACGTGAACGCGGCGGCGTGGATGATCATGCCGTATGAGCCATTGCGGACGTAGTCGTCCATCTGGCCGAAATCGGTCACGTTGAACTGCGACGAAGGGGGATAGCTGATGCCCGGCATGATTTTTTTGAACGCGGTGCCGAGCAAGCCGCTGCCGCCGGTGAAGATTATTTTATTCTGGTCATGCATTGCGAGCCGCCTTTCAGCATTTGCCGTAAATGAAATTGTCCGACCTACCGTCAGCCTGCCACGATGCGAGGGTGAAGCCGTTCCTGTCCTTGTCGGTGATGAGGGATGTCTCTTTTACGATTGCATCGTATTCTTTTTTCAGAGCTTTATCGCACAGCGACCAGTCGATGTCCCCGGCAAGCGGGGATATGCCTGCCTCGCACCCCTGGCTGTACTCGCCCGTGCAGAAGTACTCGATCTGGCTTTCCTGCTTGTAGTAGTTTCCGTGCGCGAATCCGGGCGGGACCCATATCCACTCGTTGAAATCGCGCGCCGGATCATCAGGCATATCGTACAGGATTGCCCTGCCGAAGGTCGGCGATCCCTTGCGTACGTCGAGCACGATGTCGACCATGTGGCCGCGGATGGTGCGCACCAGCTTGCCCATGAACGGGTTCCACTGGAAATGCAGGCCGCGGACGGTTTTGGGACGCGAAAAGCTCTCGTTTACCTGCAGGAACTCGAGCCCTTTCATGAAGGGCAGGTTCGCCGGGTTGAAGAAATCGCTTTTGCGGTAGGATTCGGTGAAGTATCCTCGGTGGTCGCAGAACCGGGCATAGCGGATCACCTTGATTTCGGGTATGGCGAGCTGGGTGACGGAAAGTAGTTTCATGTGATACTCCGGGAATTTTGTCTGATACATTCGAAAATCTTTTATTGCAGATAGCCTAATTGTACAAGCTTTTTTGGGATGTAATTTTGAATGTCCAGAAAAATACTTGCTTAATAAACAAAGTAATGAATGTATATTTTAAGTATGGATTTCAGGAGATACTAGATGAAAAATTATATTTTTACCAGACGGGTGTTTATCTTACTGATTTTTTCATTTTTCTTATTTGTAAGTTGCAAGAGCTCTGATTCAAGTTCTTCAATAATTGACCTTGGAGATTACGGAAAGAAAATTTACTCACAGAACAATGAAGACGGCATTATTGATAAGATTTTTGAAATAATCGGGACAACAAACAAGTACTATGTTGAATTTGGAACGGGGGATGGTTCTGAGTGCAATACAAGATATTTGCGTGAAAAGAAAGGGTTTTCCGGTCTAATGATGGATGGATGTTGTGAAAATCTCATAATAAATCTTCGAAAGGAGTTCATAACACGTGAAAATATTAACTCTCTGTTTAAAAAATACAATGTGCCGTCTGAATTCGACATGCTGTCAATTGATATCGACTATAATGATTTTTATATTTGGCAGGCACTGACTAAGTTCAAGCCGCGACTTGTTGTAATTGAACATAATTCCGGTTATGGTTCAAATGATGACAAGGTTGTTTTGTATAATAAGACACATATGTGGGATTATACTGATTATAGTGGAGCAAGTATCGTGGCAATGAATAATCTCGGTAAAAAATTAGGATACACTTTGCTCTATTCAAATGGTGTTAATCTGTTTTTTGTGCGTGATGCTGTATTAAGATCTTTACATGTATCCTTTAAAGACGCAGGGAATCCCCAACTAATTTTTAGAAAATTTGATAATCCTCAACTTGAAAAGGTATTAAAATTTATTAAAAAAGATCCCTACAACAGGCCTTTTGTCTCATCACTTGTATTGCTCAAGGATTGATTTTCGATTTGGTTTATTATTAAATCAGATTAGAAAAATTTATATATTGTTTTCAATTATATGTAATGTAAACTCCCATGATGCAAACCACAATGGATGAATATAAGTATTGTTTGATTTTCATTGTAATACCATATGTTACGCTTTAACCTCATTGATAGTATGTGACCGGTTTTATATGACAATACCTTTCACGTTTAACACAAGGTTTAGAAGTATTAAGAAATGGATGCCACTTCTACTATTTATTGTTGCATGCTGTTACTTGTGTTATCAGCAGGCAAATGGGTTTTGGGAGTTTTTGCGAATCAACTGGATATCATTCAGGTTTCCGTATCCTCTCGATTATGGGGAAGGCCAGTTGCTTGACAAGGTCCTTCTCTTGTCCCGGCTTGAATCGATTTATACCAGCCATCCTGGAATATCTGGTCCTCCCTATGCAATATGCAACTATCCGCCGGTGTATCCGCTGATCCAGGTGCCTTTTGCCTGGCTGTTTGGACCTGCAATGTGGTATGGCCGGGCGATATCAATACTGAGCATTCTCGCGAGTGCGATTTTTATCGGGTTGACCGTGCATGAACTTACGAGGAATAAATTTGCCGGATTGATCGGCGGTCTCACATTGTTATGTTTTCCCTATATAACCGGTTTTTCGATGTTCGTGCGAGTTGATTCACTGGCACTTGGCTTTGCATGTGCGGCTCTATATACAGTTGTTCGCTGGGGGGGAACACTCAGGGGAGTGGTAGCTACGGCCGCCTTGTTGCTCGCGAGCATATATTCAAAGCAGTCATATGGATTTGTAACACCCATGGCAGCGTTTGTCTGGCTGTACCATGAGCATTCGCCCCGCAGGGCCTTTGAGCTAGCAGCACTGGTGGCAATACCTGGATTACTGCTGTTCGGGCTGATCAATGTTGTGACAAATGGGAGTTTTTACTTTAATCTTGTTAGTGCTACGATAAGCGATTTTACACTTTGGAATGTATTGTACTATTTGAAAAATATGCTTCTTGCTATTCATCCACTTTTGTATATTGGGGCATTCTTTTATTGCATTATTGGAATATGGGATAACCATCGACCAATATCCTGGTGGCTTGTGGCACCTTTTTTTATCGGTTCATTGGTTACTGCGATTTTAATTGGCAAGACTGGGGCATCATGGAATTATTTATTCGAACACTCAGTTGCTTTTGCTTTAATTGCAGGATGTCTATTTGATCTTCCCGGAAAACGAAAATGTATAAGTGGTGCTATCGCCTTTCTTCTCGGATTACAGATTCAGATAATGATTTTTTGGACAAAGGATTTTTTTTTAGTTCCAGTCCAGTACAAGCTTGATCATCGAGAAAGTATCGCGCGTATGGCTTGGCTGGTGCATGAAGCAAAAGGGTATGTACTAGCAGACCAGTATTCCGGCCTCATTCCCTTAGATAATCGCATGTTGTATCTGATGCCATGGGAGTTTAAGAATGCGGTTGAATCACACATCTGGAGCGAACAATCTTTTCTTGTTGCGATTGCAAAGCATGAATTTGGACTTTTTCTCATTGAGGATGTACCAGATGGAGGTTTTTATATCAGGTTTTGGACCACTGAGGCCTTGAAGAGCATTAGTGAATATTACTATATCTCCGAAAAAATAGGTAACACTCTTGTATATAGACCAAAGAGTACAACGAGCAGATGAAAGAAGTGGTCATAGACAATATAAAGCCGTTCATTAAGAAGTCATGGCCTGTTGTAATATTTGTCGGGGTGTGCGTATATTTATTATATAATCAGGCGATAGCAGTTTTGGAGTTCCTCAAAATCAATTGGGCTTCATTGAGATTTCCTTATCCCCTTGATTACGGAGAGGGCCAGTTGCTCGACAAGGTGATGTTACTTTCGCGGTTTAAATCGATTTACACCAGCACACCACATACTTGCGGCCCTCCATATGCAATAGCCAACTATCCGCCGGTGTATCCGCTGATCCAGGTGCCGTTTGCCTGGCTGTTCGGCCCTGCAATGTGGTATGGCCGGGCGATATCAATACTGAGTATTCTGGCAAGTTCCGTTTTTATTGGACTTACTATTCATTCCCTGACAGGAAAACGTTTGGCTGGGGTTATCGGTGGGATCACGCTTTTATGTTTTCCATATATCGCAGGATTTTCGATGTTCGCGCGAGTCGATTCACTGGCCCTGTTTCTTTCGTGTGCAGCAATGTACACTGCTGTACAGTGGGGTGGGAGTCGGTATGGAATAATTGCTACAGGATTACTTCTGTTGGGAAGCATATATACGAAACAGTCATATGGATTTGCAATGCCTCTGACCATCTTTATCTGGTTGTATTACGAACGATCTCCCCGCAGGGCGCTTGAACTAGCAGCACTGGTGGGTATACCTGGATTGTTGCTGTTCGTTCTGATCAATTTTACGACAGAGGGCAGCTTTTACTTTAATACAATAACTGCAACCAGGGGCCATTTCAATGCTGCTAAAATGATAAAGTCTTTCGAAGGTATGTTGATAATATATCCCTTGCTGGTTGGCATGGCAGTATTGTATTGCCTGCTTGGATTATTACAAGTTTTTCGGACAAAGTCATGGCGGCTTGTTGCCCCATTTATTATATGTTCTGCTGTAGTCTCAATTTTGATAGGAAATGAAGGATCATCATGGAATTATCTATATGAACATGCAGCGGCATTTTCTCTGCTGGCCGGATGTCTTTTTGGTTTGGCCGGTAATCGTCGGTTGTTAAGCGGTATTGCTGCACTCCTTATTGCAACACAAATTCAGACAATGATACCATGGACGCAAAAATATTTTTTTAGTCCAACCAAATATCGGCTCGAACACGAGGAAGATATATCCCGTATTAATGCTCTTGTACATCAAGCGGAAGGATACGTTCTGGCGGATCAGTATGCAGGTCTCATTCCGCTGGATAATCGTCCACTGTATTTGATGCCATGGGAGTTCAAGAATGTTGTTGAATCGAAAATATGGAGCGAGCAACCGTTTATTGATGCGTTAGCGAGGCATGAATTCGGTTTAATAATCATGGTAGAAACATCAAAAAAAGATTACAATGTCTCATTCTGGCAGCCTTCAGTTATTGAAGCCATAAAGGAACATTACTATCCAGTCGATATAATAGCTGATTGTGTCATTTTTAAACCAAGGGTTGGTAAACAGAAAAATTTAACTGATCAGTTAGCCGGTTCAAGTGTTTATTAATTGACTTTTATCAGCATACTGCTGATCACTTAATTATTATATCAGCCATGAAGCGACATCTTTGTAAATAATGTCCTTTTACTGATTTAAGCATCTGCATAAAAGGGATAAAATAATTAAAAGGAAAGCGTATTTTTCAGGATATGAATATTACAATATTGGTACCTATATACAATGAGGCAGAGAATCTCAGGCAGCTTGTTGAAGAGATATTCTCGGTATGTCAGGGTTGCACCGCAGTGTTTATCGACGATAACTCCTCGGACAATACTGCAAATATTCTCGCTGACCTTTCACGATCTTTTCCAATACGGCATTATGTTAGAAAAAATGAACGAGGTTACGGCTCCGCTTTAAAGCACGGCTTCGAGCTTGTCAAGGATGCAGATATAATAATTACAATGGATGGTGACCGAAGCCACGATCCGAAAACAATACCAGCGATGATCAAGGCCATAAGCGAGGATGGTTATGATATCACGATTGGCTCCAGGTATGTAAAGGGCGGCGTAATTCTTGACTGGCCTCTGTTCAGAAGAATAATAAGCGCTTTGACGAATTTTGCCGTAAGGATTTCCCTGAGTACCGGTATACGTGACAATACCTCCGGGTTTCGCGCTTACTCGGGATATGCTGTCAGGACATTTTTAAGCAATATCCGCTCAAGCGGATATTATGTTCTTGAGGAGATACTGTTCATTTCCACGAACAGGGGTCTTCAAATTTTTGAAGTTCCTATCGTATTCGCCGACAGAAAAGAGGGGATATCGAAAGCGAAAATTTTTAAAGAGGCCATCGGTCTCATAAAGATGGTTGTGCGCCTGAGAATGAATCTGATCGAGAAATTCATCAAGTTTATTATTGTAGGTCTGACCGGTATAATGGTGAATGAGGGCCTGCTGTACTGCATAACAGATTTATATGGGGTGCATTTCCAGATTTCAAGCATTATAGCGATAGAGGCCTCGATAATTTCAAATTTTATTTTAAACGACCTGTGGACCTTCAGGGAGAACAGAGACGGCAACTATTTTTTTCGGTTGTTTAAATTTAATATTGCGCGTTCAATAACCGGCTTCCTGAATTATTTTATTCTTATTTTTCTCGCATGGCTGGGCATGTCATATCTAATCGCTAACCTCATCGGCATTGGGGTCTCCACATTGCTGGGTTTTGGTTTATCAATGGAGTGGGTGTGGAAAATAAGAGAGAAAAGCCTCCAGTAATTATTTTCTTACTTAATCACAGTACAAAATATGCAATACTGATCCCGGTTTTCTTCACATTTGTCGTGCAGGTATCCATCCTGAATGGTGATTTTTTTTCTGACGACTACATGTATTTTTACAGGGCCGCAAACTCAGGTTTCTGGCGGTTTCTATTTGATCCTTTTGCAAATCAGATAATGCCGGTCAGGCACGTCATTCTGTACGTTTTTTTTTGTTTATTTGGCCTGCAGGCATCATACTATTTTATCCTCGCTTTCATTACACATCTTCTTAATGTATTTTTTCTATATGTAGTCATTAAAAGAATCACCGATAACAATTTGCTGGCGGTATTTTTTTCTACACTCTGGGGGATTGCTTTAATAAACAGAGGGACTCTTGAATGGTTTTCTGCTTATGGCCATGTGCTGGCAACCTGTTTTCTATTGCTGATTTTAGTTGATGTTAGTAAACTTGCGAGAGGAACGGAATCTCCTGGTAATTTTATGCTTGTACGCTGGTCTGTGCTGCTGGTTCTATCCGCTTTCAGCTGGGGGGTTGGGATAGGAATTGCAGTCATTTTTTTCATATCAGCATGTTTTTTTCTTTTTCATTTAAAAAAGAGAATTCGAACATCATTAATAATGCTTATTCCTGCATTGCTTGTGATTTTAATTTATGCACTTATTCAAAGAATTATTATATGGCGAAGTGCAGCAGATTCTTTTGTTTTCGAGTTTCCCTATGATAATCCATTATTCTGGATATCTTCAATCAAATTATTTCTTGCAAAACTGAGCTATGCTGTAAGTATGTTGCTCATCGGACCATTCATTATTAATGCCAGCCATGAGTTGATAATATCTTATTGCATCACCGGTCTCTTCGCTTCCGTCATGGTATATGTTTTCATTAAGTCATCTGTTTATCAAAGGAATTTGATCCTGGGTTTAATGGTTCTTTTACTCGTAACATGTGGAATTTTTTCTTTTGCTAAAGCATGGATTTCAGAAGTATTAAAGCTATCTTTCAGAAGCACTGTGGTCTCTCCATGGCATTATTATATGATGACAATTCTGGTTGCTTTGTTGCTCGGGATAGCATGTTCCCTTTTTATAAAAACTGAAAAAATTAAATCAAATATTATTCCAATTTCAATAATGACATTGCTTTTAATTGTTATATTCATAGCATCTTTCGTTCCTGCGCACTATTTTTATAACAAGCATGGAGTCAACTGCAAAAATGAATATTATGCAATTGTAGAAGAACTAAAAGCCGGGACGACTAATTTAAAACAGAATGAAAGTATATATTTTCGAAATAAAATGACAAAAAGCATCAGGGTTCCGTTCCAGACGGATAAAAATTTTGATTTTCCCGGATTGGCGGCAATTTACATGATAGCCCGGTTTGAAGGAAAATTCGACTGTCGGAATGTATACTTCATTGAGGAAAACCGGGCCCTTGCCAAAAATTTGCTCGCGGATAAAGATTCAGCAATTTCAAAAATTATACTGCCTGTGAAATCTGATGTGTCATATCAAGTGATCGATATTTCATATTGACTGATTCAGATGAAAATGCTGATTGACATAACTTGTATGATGTATTGATAGATATCCTTACATAATGAACAAAAAGATGGTAAAGAAAACAGGGACGAACTGTATTGTATGCGGTACCCCGGGTCGTGTTGAATTCACAGGATTGAATGATGTACTGTTTAACGTCCCGGGAAAGTGGGATCTCGCCATGTGCCCGGAATGCAGGCTGTTCTGGATCCATCCAACTCCTACGGGAAAAGAAATTGCTGCTTTTTATAATTCTTATCATACACATGATGAATTCGATGAGAATGAGTGGATTGTCCGTGTCATTTGCCGGGGCATACCCGTTGTTTCAATGGGATACGTCAATATCATGATAACGCGTTCAGAGCGTTTCTGGGGATTCATCTTCTCGCTTTTTGGGCCGATGCGCGAGGCAGGCAAAGGCGCGATACTATGGCTTCATGCCAGGGAACGTGGAAAGCTTCTCGATGTGGGATGCGGATCTGGAATTTTTTTGAGGCGCCTCGGCTTCCTCGGATGGGATACGTACGGTATCGAGTTTGATTCATCCGCGGCAATTCATGCTTCGAAAAACATGCAGCCGGGAAGGGTTTTTATCGGTAAAATAGAAGATTATAATGAGAATACCCGTTCTTTTGATGTTATAACGATGATTCATGTAATTGAACACCTGGCTGAACCGGTTGCTGCTCTGGAAAAATGTTACGAATTGCTGAGACCCGGTGGAAAGCTTATCGTTTCAACGCCCAACAGCAGAAGCCTGGGCGCGCGGGTATTTGGAAAGTTCTGGCGCGGCTGGGAGCCGCCGCGGCATCTATATGTATATAATCCGGAAAATCTTTCAAAACTCGTATCTTCCGCCGGTTTTCTGATTCAGGAAGTGTTTACGCCCGCCAATGCCTCGGTCATAGTCTGGAATGAGAGCTTCAGGGTGCTGTGGATGAACAAGGGGATTTATGAACCTGGATTCTTGAGAAAAGCCTTCAAAGGAATTTCTAGTCTTTCTATGTGGCTGTTTGAATATCTTGTAACACGATTCGGGTCAGGATGCGGGGAGGTAATCCACCTTGTGGCAGTAAAATCGCCGATTGAGAAGCGTTGATTTTATGCCATTTTTTTCCTGAATAACAATACTCCAGCATGACAAGAATGATCAGCAAATTATTTATCGCATCACGACGCCTGCATGAAAGAGATCAGAAGTATGTAAAGAATGTGGCGTTGTCACTTGTTCTGCAGGGTTTTTCTTTCTGCGGGACGATTTTCATTACCCCACTGGCTCTTGGTTTTCTGGACCAGGAAAGATTCGGTATATGGCTCGTGGTCAGTTCCTGCTTCAATTGGATCAGTGTTTTCAATATCGGGCTTGGATGCGGTCTGAGAAATAAACTGGCGGAATCTATTGCTCACGGAGACAATCATTCATCACGAAAGATTGTAAGCACCACTTACTTTTTTGTGGGTATAATCGCGATAGGATGTCTAATTACTTTTTTGATCTTATATCCTTTTGTCGGGTGGAGCAATTTGATGAATGTCGATATATCGATGCAGAGCGAGATCAAATATTCGGTGCTTGTCTGCGCTATGGCTTTTATACTGCGGCTTTTATTGTCAATCATGATGAATATTCTTGAAGCCGACCAGAATGTCGGGCTTATAAAAATATTTCCTTTTCTGTCAAACATTGCGGTCATTGTATCGTTGATCATCGCGCGGGTCTTTTTTCAATCATCGTTGTTGGTTCTTTGTATTGTGATCTTGATTCCTGAAATCATCGTCTATATCACATTGAACCTTGTTTTTTTCAGAAAAAGGTATCAAGCTATTTCGCCGAAGCTCTCGGAAATCGATCTCCCATTAGGCAAGGTTTTAATCGGAATGGGATTTAAATTTTTCATAATTCAGATTACGATGATTATCATTTATTCGACTGATAATATAATCATTTCACAACTTTTCAATCCGGCGCTGGTAACCCCTTACAATATTTCTTTTCAATACATGGGTTTTGCCGCATCATTTTTTTTCTTGCTGCTCAGCCCATCTCTTGCCGCTTTTTCCGAAGCGAATATTAAAAATGATGATAAGTGGATTATTTATACCATTAAAAGATTGATTTTTATATGGCTATTTTTTTGTCTTGGACTGCTTATATTGGTTTTATTCTCTCCATTTGCCTATCATGTATGGATTGGAGACAGAGTGATTATTCCTATGACGCTTACGGTACTTATGGCGATTCATGCAGCTGTACAGAGTTGGAATAATATTTTTGGCAGTTATGTCTCTGGCACCGGGAAGCTTAATGTAAGCATAATAATCGGTATAATTATAAGCACACTTAATATTCCGTTATCGATTTTTCTCGCCCGTGATGCCGGTTTTGGTTTAAACGGAGTAATATTGGGATCGATTCTATGCATCAGCATCATATCAGTTGTCATTCCGATTCAATCGTATCTGATAATAACACGAAAAGCCAGATGGATATGGAATATGTGAATACAGCGCTATCCCTCTCAATGGGAAAGGGTATAGCGAGTTACAAGCGGTACAAATAGAAGAAATGTTTGAACCGATATCTTTCTTTTAGTGCTCAAGCGAGACCAGGTGGCGCTAATGCTGTCAATTATATGCGTCTTTAATGATGAAAGAATCCTGAACGAGGCTCTGCTTCGCAGCCTGAAAGGCCAGTCGGTTCCTTATGACCTCGTCCTGCTGGACAATCGCACAAAAAGATTTGGTTCTGCCGCTGAAGCATTGAATTACGGCGCAACCATTGCGAAAGGAGAGTATTTTATCTTTCTTCACCAGGATATGTTTCTGTGCTACAATGAATGGCTCTCTGACGCAGAAAAAATGCTTTTAAGGATTCCTGATCTGGGCATAGGAGGCGTAGCGGGCGTTTATGAAAGGGGAAAATACTGGCAGGAAAGAGTCAAGTACGCATTCATGCACAGGACTGATCCAGCATGGAAAAATGTCGGGCCTGTAACCGAACCGGCTGAAGTTCAGACACTCGACGAGTGTCTTCTGATCATCCCCAGAAGTGTATTTAATGAATTGAAGTTTGACGGAATTACGTTCGATGGTTGGGACTGCTATGCTGCCGATTATTGCTTGTCTGTAAAGCGGCATGGATACCGAGCCTATGTCTTGCCCCTGCCGTGTGTTCATAGCTCAGTAAGGGCTTACTATCACATATGGGAATTCAAAAATTTGCACAAATACAAAAAGCGACTGTTTTTAAAGCATAAAACCAAGTATCCGAAAATATATACTCTGATGGGTACGATTTCCAGGTTGCATTTGAAAATATATTCGCTGGTGATATTCTTCGGACCGGTCATATCGAGCATAAACATCCTTTCGTATGAAAATATTTGGAGAAGAATTATTTCAGATTGCGATTCAATACTGGATGTCGGCTGCGGGATAAGCTCCCCCGTTCAATTCTGTAATATTTCATATTCAAAAGGGATTGATATTGCAGCTGAATCCTGTGATGAGTGCCGGCGATTGGGTTTGCATGACGATGTTGTGCATGCCGATGCGCGCATGATGCCGGATTCATATCGCGGGCATGATGCGGTCATCGGAGTTGAAATTCTTGAATACCTCGAGAAGGAAGAAGGGATTGATTTAATACGAAAAATGGAATCGTGGGCTCAAAAAAAAGTTGTGATAGTGTCAGTCAATGGAAGTATTGCAGGTAATTCAAATCCAATAGGGGATTCCGCAATTCAAAAGTCAATATGGAAAGCTGATGATTTCAGGCGTCTTGGTTATTCATTGAAGGGCATAAGGGGTTGGAAACGTTTGAGAGATGAATCAGGTGTAATCAGCACTCAACCGACATGGCTCTGGAATATTGTATCGCTCATTACAGAGTACATCGTATTTTTTATTCCGGAGCATGCATATCAGATTCTGGCTGTAAAAAATAAAAGATGATCATTCTATGCAACAGTAAATTTCAGGATAAGGAAAAAATATTATACAAAGGATGCCAATGATGAACGAACATTATCTGGAAACAATGAAAGTAATTGATGGAATTGATATGGGATCCAAGGGGGTGAAAAGAAAATGCGCTCTTTTTGTCATGGTTCAGAACGAGAATGTTTTTTTGCCGATCTGGTTGAAATATTACACAAAGTTCTTTCATGCGGATGATCTTTTTGTTCTGGATCATAGATCTGAAGATGGGAGTGTCGACCGCTGCGCTGCGAAATATTCTTTCAGAAGAATAAGGCTTGAATATCCTTTCAGTTTTGATCATCTCTGGTTTCGCTTTGTAGCAAACGCAATGCAGGAAAAGCTGCTCAAGTATTACGAATATGTGATCTTCACTGATGTTGACGAGATTATTATGCCTGATCCCGATTATTATAGCGGACTTGACGAGTATATAATGAAACTCAAAAAGAAATACGTCCGCTGTACTGGATATGAGTTGATTAATATGAAAGAGAAAGAAAAACCGTATGAATCAGAAAAATCAGTTTTATCCCAGCGAGATTACTGGTACAGAACACCCTTTTATGACAAAACTCTCATCAGTAGTCAAATGCTCAGCTGGACCATCGGTTTTCACAGAGTAAAACAGATAATAAAGAATCATGACAAAAAATTGCTTTTGGTGCATCTGCACAAACTTGACTATGACCTATGCTGGAACAAATCGCTTGAACGATCGAAACTGGAATGGAGTCAGGAAGAGTTGAATGCAAACAGAGGTTGGCAGAACAGAATTACTGATCCAGAAAAATTCAATGAATATTTCTATCATTGGCCCAAGTATGTATCTTTATTAAGAAAAATAAAGATTGTCAAAATACCCGAAAAAATAAAAAAAACCGACATTTTTTAAACAGTGTTTTATTCCCAATTGTACTGGCAGTCAGGCAAATTTTTATTATTCGGGCTGTCGAGAGAATTGGGAAATTTTGGAGTCGGGGCATTAGGGTCAATTACTCCAATCTTCTTGTTGACGAACAAAACTTCATAAACTTCGGAAGGCATAGGATATGCATGGCGAGTGCAGCCGTTGTTGTTGAAATGTACATGGGCGATGTAGAATGTTTCTTTGAGCTTTCTGATCGTACGTATATGCTTTTCGCTGTTCGCCCAGTGGAATTCGATCACAAATTGGCTGATGTTATTAAGAATTTCGTTTGATGTGGCAAGTATTGAATCCCATTCAGCGCCTTCAATATCCATTTTTACGACAAGTTGCTTGTTTTGGTCATTGTTTTTATTTATCTGCGTGGTCAGAGTATTAAAAATTCTCCCTTCGATGATTTCATCCGTGCCGCCGATGCATTCTTCGTTGAAGTGGAGTTCGGCGTTTTTACAGACAGTACGTGTGAGATTGAAACAGTCATACTGATGTAGCGGAATACTGCGAAAGGTCGCTACATCGCAACCCCATTCATCTCTCCCGTCTATTCCGTAGGAGTATGCTGATTTTGAGTCTGACATTAAATTTGCACACATGAGATAGCCTCCATCATCGGGGGCACCGTAGCGCTTGAGCGTGCAATTGTCGAGAGTTACGGGACGTAATTCGGATAGCAATCTTTCTCTGATGTCGTGAACATTGCGGAATTTATTATAGTAATATACGATAGTTTCATTTGTACGGTTCAGGTAAACGAAAGCGACGAATAGAATGATACAGAACCCGAGGAATATCACTATTTTTTTCATTTTTCCCTCTAAATATGATTTTGCTTTTTGTACTTAAGTATTCGACAGTTAGATTAAATTTATTTGACAGAAAGTGTTTTTGAATAATTATTTAAGGTTATATTTTGTCAATTTTAATATTATTCTTCACCAGGTATCTGTGAATTTTAAGATTTTTTTCTCTCCACTTATTCAATTTCACTTCGAATTTTTTTAGATCGGGAACAGCTCCTTTGAATGCGACACCTAAAATTGATATAGGGAAGTTGTCTTCACCGGTACAGGTGACAATTGATTTGTCAAATATGCTCAACAGCGAACTTAATCCCTGGGGGGTGAAACGCCAGTAATCATATGGATACTCGTGTATCGGGAAATTCATAACCGAAGAGATCACGATTATTCCCCCAGGGCGGAGTATACGATGCATCTCTTCAACGGCCTTTCTTGGGTATTCAACGTGTTCTAACGTGTCAAATGATAAAACTGATCCAGCAATATTTGAAGGCAAGTCGATGTTATGAAGATTTAGCACGAGATCGACGCCATTCCCCTCTCTCATATCGCATCCATAATACTTCTTCTTTGGAAAAAAGGGACGCAGGTTTGCTTCTTTTTCCTGACCGGGAACGAGGAAAGATCCGAATTCGTAAATAGGATCCGAGATAGGAAGGCTTTTTGTGATGATTTTTAAGAATTCTCTTGTTGTCAATAGCATTGTTGTATAATTTCAGGATTCACAAATACTTATGATACATCATGAGTATAGACAGAATCATTTTTTTCAAGCAATATAAATTATAAAATATTAGATAATAGATTATTGGCCAGTTTGTAATATGCGTCATAATGATGCAGATAATTTGAGATTGACATTAACATGTGTTCAACGATAATGTGGGTTCTATTTTATTGGCATTAAATAAATAGTATAATTAATAATCTAAATCCGAAGAGGTTTCCATGTTAAGGAAAAGTATAATATTTTTTTCCGCAACGGTTATTATATCATTGTTTTATTGTAATGAATCAACAGAAGAGAAAATAGATAATAGCGGGGAACAGAATAAGAAAATTCATGAAATCGAATATGTAAAAAAATTTTCATCCATTTTTGCTTTTAAAAAAAATGGATATAAATGGGTTATGTCAATCCATGACACTGCTGTACTTCCTGAGATGTATCAAAAAGGCAATTTTCAGGGAGATAATATTAATGCGTTTTTCACTCTAGCAAAAAAGTATCACAATATTGAAAAGGGAATCTTTTTGGATGTTGGAGCTCACGTTGGCACCACCAGTATACCTGTGGCATCAAGAAAAGAAATTGATAAGGTTATTGCATTTGAACCTTCCAGAGAAAATTATTCTCTTCTAAAAAGTAATATTGCTTTAAATTATCTGGATGAAAAAATTATTCCAGTAAAGGCAGCAATATCAAACAAATATGGAACCGCAATTCTAGAATTGTCTGAAGATAACACAGGGGACCATAGGGTTAGAAGCAACAATATTTTTAAAATAAGAAATCTATTCAATGAGGATGAGCGTGAGACAGAACAAGTCAGGATGATAACCCTTGATGGTTATATTATTGATAATAATATTAATCCAAAAGATATTAGGTTTTTATGGGTGGATACACAGGGATACGAGTACTTTATTTTAGATGGTGCAAAAAGTTTAATCAGGAAGGATGTGGCCATCATTGTTGAATTCTGGCCTTACGGGTTATTAAGAACAAATTCTCTTGAAAAATTTGTTAATCTATTAAAAGCAAATTATACACATTATATTGATATGAATGAATATAGACAAAAACATAATAAAAAAATTCATGAAATAGAAGATGTTGATAAAATTGTTAAATGGCTTAAAAATACTTCATACTTTACCGACTTATTTTTAATTAATAATAAATAAGCTGTCATCTAACCGGCGTCTGCATTATTGTTTTATTGCAATAATAATAATCTTTTTTCTCGATTCTTATTATTCATGATGTAAAAATTGATTTCGTTGGAACCTTCGCAAAAAAACACATCATTGATCATAAAAGTGAAGTTCCCTTGTTTTGTAGTCGATGTAGTCGCGCCGATTATGCCGTTAATTGCAACCGCGAGTTCAATGTTCCGGATATTATTTGTTTTACTTTCAATCTTGCCTGCAATGAATGACGGCCTAAAAGGTGATTTCAGCTCAACTTTATTATAGTTGAGAGTGTTTTTAAGAATTAAAGAATATTCATTTGATTGGCCTTCAACAATGCCATTAATGTTCTTATTGATAATTGTCTTGCTTGCTACCATCCGGAAAAAGCCGTCGTAACCGCTGTCAAAATATGATCTAAACTTGGGAACAAATTCGATTTTTTTCCTGTTGAAATCCGTTGCTTTGATATTCAGACAATCTTTTTTATTCTGGAGACGCAAGATTTTTTTTGAACGATATCCAGCATCAAAAAAAGAACGGCCTTCAATGGTTGAAGGGGGATCTATGCCTATCGCGTCAAGTATACTCGGTAATATATCGACCGATTCGACATTTGCATTGATAACCGTACCATTGTTCTGATGTGGAAGTTTAATAAAAAGAGGAACTGACATTACTTCCGCATAGTTGTCATTTTCAAGATATCTGGTATTCTTCCCGGATGAAAATGATGTGCCATGATCAGATGTGATAATTATGATGCTGTTTGAAAAGAGATTCTGATGTTTTATTCTTTCAATGATTTTACCGAGAATGGTGTCTGCATATTGAAGTTGCAACAGATATCGCTGGAGCTGGGAAATATTTTCCATCGGCTCCGGATTCTTTGTAAGAATGATTTCTTGTTCTCCCAATCCTAAATCATATCGTTTCCCCGATGGCAGATAGACTAACGGCTTGTGGGGTATCAGAAGATGAAGAAAATGCAGGACGGGTTTTTCCTCTTTTTTTAAGGACTCAATGAAATCGTGTAAAATGATTTCACGATTAAAAATGCTTTTTACTATCTGAGAAAATTTTTCCATTTTTTTTGATGGTGAATTATTTGGCTTCTTCTTATTGGGATTTTTTCTAAAATTATTCCAATTATCGGTGATTGATGGCAAATTGTCCGAAAGGTTTTCAGGAGTAATTGTGTGTAGGTAAATTATTAAGATATCGTATACAAGAGTAGTGATGTCGAGCTTTCTATTCGATATTGGGCTGAGAGACGAGCATACTTCGGTTACATTTAATCTGTGGGTACCATTGAATAATGAAAAAAGATTTACTGGATAATTTTTTAAATCCGGGTATTTGTCTTTTTCATAATATCGGCCTGATAATATTGGGGGAACTACCTGGTGGGTTTGGTTTGCCACCGAACTGGCATTTTTCATCCAGTATGATGTTTTTGACAGTTCATGGAAATGAGGAAATTTTTCTTTATCGATATTGTTCCTTTCGTCAACCATGTAAGACAGAGAAATCTCGTCAAACAGGATGAATATAATATCCGGATAAGAGGTACTTGAGATAATATCATTGTGTTTTATCTTCAGTTGTGGAGATGAATTTTGTGGCATGATGATTTTATTTACCGGGGAGAAAAAAAGAAAAAATATCGGGAAAATGATTATTGAAGGAGATAGCCATATCAGGAATTTTCTAAGAAAAGAGTTTTTGTTATAAAGAAGAAATGCAGGAAAAAGACTGATGATGCATGATAAAGCGATCTCCAGATATCCTGATCGGGAAAATTTATTTATAATGGGCAGAATAATGAGAACAAAAAGAGAAAAACACATCACTGTGAAAAATGCGGAGCCCGCTTTTTTATTAATGCGGTAGGCAAATATAATCAATAAGGACGGAGCTAATGGTATAACAATACTAAGCGCTATAACAAGAATGATTATTTGATGAGTCAAAAAGCCGTTTGCGATAAAATACACTTCGTTTTTTGACAGAAGATCAAATAAAGGTTGAGCTATGGAAAATCCGGTTAGAGTGAAGATAATCAAAATGAAGGCAATATAATCGGTTTCAAGTATTTTTTTTGCTTTTTGTATCATTATCAGTACTTAACAATATTTCGTTTCTCGTAAAAGCATTCAACCGCAAAGGATGAAGTATTATTGATAATCAGGATTATGATGTCATAGAATAATTGCAATAATATCATTTAATCAAGTCATCATGTTTTAAGATATGACCGATGTCATCAAATAAGTGAGTCTATTGACACACAACTCATCATGTTTTTCTCCGCTATAATCATCATGCAATTGCAGTCCGTCTTTCAACTCATTAAGCGCCCTCTGGTCAATCTCTTCGATTTTACTGATAATCTTGAAACGTGATCTTTGTATTAGAGCCTTATATTCGTTTTTTCTAAGCCGGTTATGATAAGTATATCTGTTGCAGATTCTCGCCCATTCTTTATCGCTATGACACAAAAAATATATTGATGATAGATTGCTGTCGTCATAGCTGAAATGATCTGCCAGGTCAATTGAATGCAGAAAATACCCGCCCGGCCCGACAATACGACGGGACTCTTTAAAAATGAGTTCCAAGTCGTCAGGGGAGATGTGTTCCAGCGTGTCCATGGAAAAGTACAGGTCAAATGAATTTTCATTAAAACAGGTGTCCCGGGCATCTACAGGGGAAAGCAGAGTGATGGCCAAAGCCTTAAGGATCTTGTCAGGTTTATGCCGATATTTTTTTAATGATGCAATTTTGTTTTGATCCATGCGGATGGGAAACGAGTTTTCATTATTTTGAATTGTATTTATAATAGCGGCTGTTGCTTTTTTAAGGAGGGAAGGGATATAGTAATGATTAAGGTCAATTGAAGTGACACTTTGCGCACCGTAAAGAGAAAGGAGAACAGGGGCCAGGGGGACCCAGCCCGTCCCGAGTTCAATGATCGTTAAGCCTTTAATATCAATGCCTTTATTAGAGGCGAAAAGGATGATGTCGTTTATTTCATGAATTTTATTCCTGACAAAATCTTCGTTATTAAACTGTCCGAAATATTTCTGCATGAGTTGGTAAAGATTTTCGCCTGCCGGGATTTTTGACAGCAGTGACAGTATACCGTTTCTTATGCGCCAGCGTTCCATTTTTGGCATACCTGATTATTATCACCGTAAAATCAAATCCTGAGCGATACTCTTAATCCCATAGGAGAATCTGAAGTAATCTCCGCCTGCAATCCCAGGAAGAATCTGAAACGGCCTGAAAAATCTGTTTGGTGAAAGATTCACTCTCATGCGGGCGTGATTGTACCGTTTGCTCGTATTATTCATTGCATAATCCGTAATAGTAAAACCATATTCATTCCGGAGAAGATAAAGACGTTTTTCAAGATTTTCATACAGAGCGACAAGATTGGGAAATGTTTCATCTCTCGCCTGTTTGCGCGCAATCATAAACTGCTCAGTCAGGGAAAGCTTGTGTATGCCCACAGTCTGGTTTACGCCATGGACTCTGTATTTCACGAGGATCCTGTCGATTATCCGCACTTGTGAAACCGCTGCAATAACAAGAGCCACCCATACGTCATGAACGCTGAAAATATCGGGTATGGGCAGAATGGCTTTTAACAGTTCGGATTTAAAAGCCATGGTCATCCCTGCGGCAACCGAATGCCGAAGATAGACATCGAATGCTTTAGAATTCCTTACTTTTTCTTGTTCTCTTTCGCTGAACCAGAATGATTTCCATAATGAGTTCCCGGTTGATACGAGATCTTCGGTAACAACATCGGCATTACAGTGAACGAGTCCGGTGTCAGGATTTCTTTCAAGGACATCAGCAAGGACTGCAATCTTTTCGGGAAGCCAGACATCATCCTGGTCAGATAGAAAGATGATATCCCCGGTGCATGGCCTGATCGCGTTTTCAAAATTTTTTGTGATTCCAAGACGTTTTTCATTCTGGATTATTTTTACCGGAAACGGAGATATCCGACTGAATTCATTGATGATTGCAATTGTTCTATCTATTGACGAATCGTCCGAGATGACCAGTTCATCAGGAAGCCGTGTCTGAGAGCAGAAACTGTCAAGCTGTTCCCGGATAAAATTTTCTCCATTGTATGATGCAAGTGCTATTGATATCTTCATGGAATACCGAATTTTATTCTATTCCTGTAGCGATGCCGTTCCGGATTTTTTGTTCCTGTACCTTGATTCAAAGAGGAATAGAATTAGCCGTTTCGGAAGGCACAACAGAACAATCTCAGCGCATAATATAAAGCATGAGAAGAACGTAGCGTGGGACATATTCATGAGTTTGAGCCTTATCGTGTTTCGCAAAGACTCCTTGCAGTGGGTATTCTTTACCGATGATGAAGAGAAACGATAATTGAAAAGATATTTTTTCAGGTTAGAAAATTCTCCATAACCTGAAAGCCTGAACCACAAATCGTAATCTTCGACCCATCGAAGTCTCGTTGAGTAAAACAAATTGTTTTCGATGAGTGTTTCTCTTCTCAACATTACTGTCGGGTGGGCAAAGCAGCTTGCACGATGGATATTTCTTTTTATGTTTTCATCGGTGTAATAATATTCCCTGGAGCCGATGCGATCGCCTTTTTCATCGATTATTATGATGTCAGTACCGCAGGCCACGCATGACGGATTTCTTTTCATGTGCTCGACCTGCAGTTCCAGCCGCTCGGGCAACGAGACATCATCCGCATCCATCCGCGCGATAAACTCGCCCTTTGCCATTCTGATGCCGGTGTTCAGGGATTCCGCCACGCCCCGGTTGGTTTCGTTTTTATGATATATGATTCTGGAGTCCTTTGCGGATAATTGTGTAATTATGCGGGCCGATGAGTCAGTCGAGCAGTCATCGACGATAATCAATTCAAAGGATCGAAATGTCTGGCCCAGCATGCTGTTGATTGCCTGATGTAAGAACGCCTCCGCATTGTAGCAGGGCATGATTATCGAAACAACAGGGTCAGGAATGATTGGTTGTTTTGCCATTTTTATATTAAGAAGCAGCCGTTAAAAAGAAAAAGTAATTGATAGAAATCAAGAAAAAGAATAATCAGGTACAGGATAAATCAAATAGTATTTAAGATCGTAATCGTCAATTATAATATGAAAAAACTCGCGATTATTCCTGCTTACAATGAGGAAAAAGTAATTAATTCCGTAATAAATGAAATTTTTACGTTTGATGAATCCATAGACATTTTAATCGTAAATGACGCTTCAACCGACAGAACCGGCGAGGCCGCTGCTGAATCAGGCCATGCTACGGTGATCAATTTGCCCTGTAACCTCGGTATCGGGGGTGCGGTCCAGACAGGTTTCAAATACGCCGCAAAATACGGCTACGATATCGCTTTCCAGTACGACGGCGACGGCCAGCATGTCGCTGAGGAGATATCGAAACTGATGTTGCCGCTCGAACGCCATGAGGCAGAGGTGGTGATCGGATCGCGTTTCTGCCAGAAACATAACGGCTATCGTTCGACCCTGGCCCGCAGGATCGGGATCAAGATTTTCAAGATAGTCAATTCCCTTCTGGTAAGGCAGTGGATCTGCGACAACACATCGGGCTTCAGGGCGTACAATAAAAGGGCCATCCATTTTCTTGCAAAAAATTATCCCGGCGATTACCCTGAGCCCGAAGCGATAATTCTGCTGGGCAGGAATGGTTTCCGGATGGTTGAAGTGTTCACCCGGATGAGGGAGAGGACCGAAGGGGATTCGTCGATAACCGCTTTCAGAGCCATGTACTATATGGTCAAGGTTCTGCTGGCGATTTTCATGTGCGCGCTGAGACCGAGACTGGAGGAGGAATGACTGCATGACCGGGTTTACCGTCAATAGTGATCGGGTTCAATGGATCGGAATCCTTTTCAGCATTGCTTATATCGCCGTTCTTCTGGTGCTGATTCATAGAAAAAAAATCAAGGAAGAGTACTCTCTGCTATGGCTTTTTTCCGGAGTGGTTTTCCTGATCATTTCGATCTGGTCACAAGTCCTGTTTTTTTTCTCTTTTCTCATCGGTATCGCATATCCACCTGCGGCGCTTTTCCTGATCATGATCCTTGCCGTAATTTCAATACTGATCCATTATTCGATGGTTATATCGAAAATGTCGGACCAGATAAAAATCCTGGTACAGGAACAGGGTCTGCTCCGGATGGAGCTCGACAGACTGCGCATGGGCTCTGATTACTCAGAAAAGACCGGCAAATCATTAAAAGAAAAAAAACGGCCCGCTGCTGGATGAATAGACTTACTTCTTCAATTAAAATCAGGGCCATTACAACCATATTATTTATATCCGTATGGTATTTATTCCTGACCGGGAATACGGATGCGTTGAAACTCATCCCCGTCCTCGTGTGCTTTTTAATTCCGGGTTTTGTCATTCTTGATAAGCTGAACGGCAAAAATATGCCGATGTCGTTTGAAAACCTTGCATTTGGTTTCGGGCTTTCTTTCGGTTTGCTGACGGCGATTGGAGCGCCCTTCCTGATAATTCATGGCAGATTCGATTATTTTTTCTACATTGCGACGGCCGTTTTTGCCATCGTTATCGGTTATGCGGCCCGCGACTTTTACAGAAGGAAATCAAGCGATTCTGTTGAAGAGTATGAAAAAATAATTGAGAACGAGACGCTTGAACCGGCGGAATGTTCAAACGGCGATAACCGGGGAATGGCATCGGTTGTTTTTTTCTTGGTAATTGCGCTTGATCTCTTCATCGCAGCCGTGTTTTTCAGAGGGGGGGCGTTTACCGCAACTGAAGGCATAATACTCACAGTTGCGGTGGCGCTGAACACGTTCCTCGCCGCCTGGTATTTCTTAACCGATAAAAATAATTCCCATGGCGTGAGTCATGAAACCCATCAAGAAGGAATCCGCGCGTTTCTCTGGCTGCTGATTATTGCGGGAATAACCTGGTATTCTTATTGCGCTCTCTGCAATCCGTATCTCGACGCTGACGACTGCACATATATAAGCACAGCCCTGAAGCTGAAATCATCGTCTCAGATGAACCTTTTTGAACCGTCACTCGGGCTCGCCCTGCATCAGCTCCCGGTTTTTTTTCTGGTCATGTGGGAAGTTTTCGCCGCTTTCATAAGCAGGCTGACATCGATACCGCCTGTTGAATTGATGCAGTATCTTTTCTATCCTTTTCTGTATCTGCTGAGCTTCTCCGCTCTGTACTATTTTTTTCTGAAGATATTCAAGAATAAAACGAATGCATTGCTGGCATTAATTCTGTTTATGCTGATTGCTCTGAAATCGAATGATTATCATAAATCTTTATCAAATTTTTTTACCATGAGGCTTCATCAGCCGAAATCGATTGTAAACTTCATATTTGTCCCTCTTGCGCTCGGATCGTTTCTTGAGTATGTCAGAGAAAAAAGGAACAAGAACCTCGCCCTTTTTTTGATTTTGTCATTCGCTACTGTATGCATCCACCCGTTCGGGTTGTTCCAGGTCTGCATACCGTGTGCGTTCATTTTTATCGGCGGGATGGGCCGGATATCGGTATCGAAAACGGTAAAGCTGCTGGTTCTGGTCCTGATCGTTTTTATATTGATGATAATTGCTGTTTACTTTGTTTTCCCCGAAGTCATGGATTTTTTAAAATTCAACAATCCCGGCAGGGGTTTTAAACGAAGGTTTGAATTCTTTTATTTGAGCCCGGTGAAAATTTTCGTTTTGTCTGCAATCCCCCTTGCTGCGGTTCTTGTCAGGGATAAGATGATCCGGTGGTATTTCATCGGGCCGGCAATTTTAATTGCAACGCTGTTCTTTTTCAAGACCACGTATCTTGTTATGGCTAAAATATCCGGGGCCGTGACCTGGCGTTTTATTGAATTCATCATCCCCTTTCATCTGATAATGATATGGCTGCTGATTGAATTCAGAAACCGCCTGAATGGTCTGCTGGCACAAAAGCGCTTCAGACACGCCGGCTCAGCGATGAATGGATTTATTTCTGTCATTGCCGTTGCATGTGTCCTCGGATTTTTTTTATTGGCCAACTCCTCGAAAGCCTACCCTGAAAGCATTGTCAGGATATCGAATTATTCACGAATCCCGCTGCCTGAAAGAGAGGTGATCGAGTTCATCCAGAAATACAGGAATGAGAGGGATCTCGACAAAGTCAGTGCTATGCTGCCTGATCCAGTATCGTGGATGGCTCCAATGATCATTGATGGCTTGGTAACCCCGGTTTCACGATCTATGATTGTTATTGGCACCTATACATACAACAAGCAGTGGTTCATGGGCCTCTGCATCGAGAAATGCCATGAGCTCTATTATCAGGGTGAGATAAACGAGGTTCAATGGGAATCTCTGAATAAAATGTTTGATTTTCATCTTGTCGTTGATAAAACTATGGCTGACCGGAAAAAACCGGGCGATACATACGGCAAAAACAGATTCAGGCCGGTATTCAAAAACCGGGACTATATCGTACTGGAAAAAAGAGCCGAGACAAGATAAATGGATAAGCATAACCATTTGGGGAAATCACATATCAATATGAGTGAACCGGTAATACAGCTCAAGGGTATCAGTAAAAAATACAATTTGTACGGCAGCAGGCTCGATCGCGTTAAGGAAGCCCTTGATCCCCGCAATAAAAGCCATCACAAGGATTTTTACGCGTTAAAGAACATCAGTCTCGATGTTCACAGTGGTGAAATACTGGGCATCGTTGGTAAAAACGGATCCGGCAAGTCGACCCTGCTGGAGGTTGTGTCAGGAGTATTGACGCCAACCAGGGGCGATGTCCGCACAGAAGGAAATATCGTGGCGCTTCTTGAGCTTGGATCCGGTTTCAATCCGGAATTCACGGGCCTCGACAACATTTATTTTTACAGCGCGCTCCTCGGATACAGAAGAAAAGAAATAGATGACGTGATCGGCGATATTATCGAATTCTCCGAGCTCGGGGATTTCATCGACCAGCCGCTGAAGACATACTCAAGCGGCATGAAAGCGCGGCTCGCTTTTTCGGTGTCGGTGAATGTCGATCCGGATATTCTCATCCTGGATGAGGTTCTTTCAGTCGGCGACGAGCTGTTCAGGCGGAAATGCTATGCCAGGATGGAGCAATTTTTCTCAAGCGGCAAGACTATCCTGTTCGTGAGCCACTCGGCCCATACCATAAATGAAATCTGCACTCGCGCGATACTTCTTGACCGCGGAGAGATTATCTTTGAAGGACCGACAAAACTGGTAACGGCGCTGTATCAAAAGTATCTCTACTCTCCGAAGGAAAGAATTGAGTCGTCAAGAAACGAAATAATTGCATTGAACTTGAGCAAGGAATACAAGACTTCAATCGATGAGGATTATTCCTTACAGGAATTGGAACCGGGTGCCGGTTCCGGACCGGACTGTTCGCCCACGGTGAAAGGCGGCGCATCTCACCTGGCTCCCCGCTCATATTTTATCCCAGAAATGAAACCCAGGACAACAGTTGAATATAAAAGCTATGATGTTGACATCTCGGATGTGAAACTGACCACCTCATCTGATGAGCAGGTGAACATGCTCCTTCTCGATGAAAAGTACGTTCTTTCGTATAGGGCGACATTCAATTGTGACGCCGAAGACGTCTCGTTCGGCATGCTCTTCAAAACCGAAAGGGGAGTGCAGCTTGGAGGCGGCGTCACTCCAGGAGTCAACACGTACATCCCCTATGTCGCAAAGGGTTCAGTTTTCCGGATCGAATGGCGTTTTTCATGCAATTTTTTTCAGGGGCTTTATTATATAAACGCCGGCGTCAGGGGCCGTGTAAATGGCGAGATCGTTTATTTGAACAGAATCGTCGACAGCCTGGTATTCAAGGTCCAGCGGGAATACGATGATATATACACAGGCCAGCTCTTTTTTTACCAGGATCCGGTAATCGTTCCGATTGTAAATCCCGAGGATCCGAAAAAATGAATCAGAAATGCATCATGATACTGGGCATGCACCGCAGCGGCACTTCGGCGCTTGCCGGCGTTCTTGACAGATTGGGGGTCTTCATGGGGAAAACCCTGATGCCTCCGAATCCGAACAATCCGACAGGTTATTATGAAAACCTGAAGGTCCAGATTTTCAATGAAAATAAGTTGCTTCCGCGGCTTAAGTCAGCATGGGACAGCACGTTTTCTTTCACGCCCGGCTGGGAGAACGACAAGGGGCTTAACGATCTGTATATGGAAGCGCGGGAGATAATCGACGACGAATATGGAGATGTCCCCGTTTTTGGAATCAAAGACCCGCGGATCTGCAGGCTGTTCCCTTTCTGGGAGAAGGTTCTTGCCGGGATGGGAGTCGATATATGCGTGATTCTTCCGGTGAGGAATCCTCTTGAAATTGCGGCTTCGATCGGCGCACGGAATAAATATTCAACGGAACAATCGGTCGTTCTCTGGATGATTCATGAAGTCGATGCTGAAAGATACAGCAGAAACCACAGGAGAGTTTTCATATCGTATGACGCCTTTGTGAAGAATCCGTTCGGAGTGATATCGTCAATTGAGACGAATCTCGGGCTTGATTTTTCGGAAACCCTGCGCGGGAAAAAAGATGAGATCGAAAAATTCATCGTCAGCGAATTGAAGCATCATTCGATCGATAGCGGCCGAATTGAAACTGCGCCGGGTTTCATCAACGCAATAATATCGCTGTTCACCGACGTTTCCGCAAACTATGATGCGTCCAGGGAGAAGGAAATCCAGGCCGAGCTTGATAAAGCAAGCCGCGATTTCATGGCGTCGTTGAAATTTTTTTCAAATGACGGGATGCAGCAGCAATTGAAAAGGGTGAATGAACTGGTCGGGGACCTTCGCAAAAGGGATCAAGAGAGAAAGGAAAAAATTGCGAAGCTGAAATCCGATTATGAGCTTCTGAGTTCTTTTCCGATTGTGAAAATTCCAATCAAAGCATATGAATTGTCAAAGAAAACGGTATTGGGCCTGATTATCAAGAAGTTGCTGGATAAAAGGCGCTCCTCAATCAAAAAATAGTTATTTGGATATACGGATTGCGTGATGCACAAACCAACCGGAATGGCCAGCATAGAGGAATTCGCGGCGCTTTATGATAAGATAAGGCCCGACTTTTACGATTTCGGATGCAGCAAGGGCGGCAGCATGTTGATGGCCCGAAAGACTTTCACCGGCGGAAATAACGCCGGTATAGGATTGGACATCGACGATCAGAAGGTAAATGCCGCAAGGGGTGCGGGGTTGCCAGCGATACATTTCGATATTTTTGACATCCCACCCGAGAGAAAAGTCAGGTTCACCGTGATGTCGGAATTTCTCGAGCATGTTCCCGATTTCAATCTCGTTAAAAAGTTCATAAGAAAGGCCTGCGAACTATCAACCGAATTTGTCTTCATAAAACAACCGTATTTTGATGCTGACGGGTATCTTTTTCAGCTGGGCCTCAAGTGTTTCTGGTCTCACTGGAAGGGGCACCCCAATACCATGTCGACATTTGACCTGTACCGGTCGTTGAAAGAGCTGAAGAACGACGGGGCGCTGGGGTGTTTTTCGATACATCTGAAGCATCCGATCGTCGACTCTTTTGATCCGAATATCATTCCCCTGGAGACAGATATCGATCAGCATGAGTATGATCCCGCCTCTCATCCCGAAAAAAAGAAAAAAATTAGGTTTAAGTTTCCTGTGTACCGGAAGACGGTCGCCTTTGTTTCAATGCCCGGTGTCGATCATAGGGAGCTGATAAAAAAATATAAAATTGACAGGACGATAATCGACGAGAATGAGAATATCATATGACAGGGCTCATAGAAAAATTCCGAATACGGATCGCAGCCGCAAGAAGAAACATGATTGCATTCATCAAGCGGGTGGTCAGAAAAAAAGTCGGCGTGTTGGTCCTGCTCGAGGATGAAAGCTTTTCCGATGAGATCATCCACCACGTGCGCAACATCGCATACGTGTCCAGGGTCATGGTCCTTGCCCGGAATCCCCTGTCCATACAGCCGACACGGGAATATTTTGAAAAGAAGCTTCATCATGCACGGTCGGTAATCTGCAAATGTCAGGAAGGCTCCTCTCTCGGAGCGCCTGGATGCCTGACTGTTTTCGCCGCAGAGATACTGTCCTGCGACATGCTGCTGGCTATCAGGACCCCGGGGCCTGAACCCGACATGCGGTCATCCTGGAGAAACGCGCTCTTCGATCTTGCCGGCTCGCCGAAAACCGCAGAGGCTGCATATCGGCTCATCAGGAACAAAAAAGCCGGCCTCGTCTATCCGCAGGGAGGACAGATAGATGCCGGCGGCTTCATGCTGTGGTTGTGCGTTGACGCGATCAGGCCCTTTCTTGCCGATGGGTTCAATATGCCTCACACCGGTCAGGATTCCGGCACGGCGCAAAATCCCGGGGAGCTGATCGCCTCGTTTATTGCGTCACGCGGATTCGGCCTGCACGAATGCGCAGTACAAAAAGATTGTAATAATATTTCATTGTACTACCGCGAAAGACCATATCCGCCGCGTTGTGCGGCAGATATTATTGAAGGTGTAAAGAGCTACCGGCGGCTGAAGAAAAAAAACCATATCGTCGTGTATACGACGATTATCGGTGAATATGACAGCCTCATCGTCCCGGAAGTGATCGATCCTGATATGGATTACGTGTGCTTTTCAGACAGGCCCAGGGACGGGTTCGGCGTTTTCGAAATCCGTCCCGTCGATTACTACAATACCGACCCGGTGAAAATCGCCCGCTACGTGAAGACCCATCCCCATAAATACTTTCCCGAACATGACGTTTCGATATGGATTGACGCTAATGTGCTGATTCGCGGCGATCTGAAAAAATTCGTGAATCGATTGAAATCATCAGGGGAAAAAATCGGCTGTGTCGCGCATCCGCGGCGCAATTGCGTGTTTGTCGAAGCGGAAAGCTGCAAGGAGCTCGGCAAAGATGATAATGATGTCATCGATAAGCAGATGGAAAGATACAGGGGCCTCGGCTTTATGCCGGATGCCGGGCTCATTGAAACGAATATTTTCGTCTGTCTCCATCATGACCCGGTCGTGCAGCAGGCCTTCGGATCGTGGTGGAACGAAATCGAGCGCTACAGCAGGCGCGATCAGCTCAGCGTCATGTACGCGCTCAAAGACTCTGGACTAAAATGGTTTTCGCTGTTTGAAGAAAACTATTCACTGCGAAACCACTATGATTTCGCGCTGTTCAGGCACGGGAAGCGTAACAGGGCCGCGATTGACGGCGATCTCGGACCCGTATCGGAAGTTGCCGATCCGCTGTCCCTGGACGCGTTTTATGAGCACCGAAAAGAACTTGCCGGCAGGGTTGCCGGTTTTTCCATTGATATCGTGGTATGCGTGCACAACGCTCTCGAGGATACGATCAGGTGCCTTGATTCCGTTTTCTCGTCCATGCGCGCGGGACACACGCTGATAATCGTGGATGATTGCTCCGATGAACGGACACGAAAATATCTTGATGAATTCATACGGAAAAATCCCGGGACCAGGCTTTTCAGAAACGAACAGGCCCTGGGGTACACCAGATCGGCGAATATCGGATTGAAGAACAGTAAGGCCCGGCTGGTGATTCTTCTCAACAGCGACACGATCGTTCCGGCAGACTGGTCGCTGAAAATGGCGGATGCGGTCTTTTCGAATCCGACGACGGGCATTGTCGGCCCGATGTCGAACGCCGCGGGATATCAGTCGATACCGCAGATAAAAAGCACCGCGACCCAGACAGCGGTGAATCCACTGCCTCCGGGACTCACCGTCGAAGAGGTTGACTCCTGCTGTGAAAAATGGTCCCGATACGGCCTGTATCCATCGGTGCCCCTCGTTCACGGGTTCTGCATCGGCATACGGCGGGAGGTCATCGACCGCATCGGATATTTCGACGAGGAGTCGTTCCCGAAAGGATACTCTGAGGAAAACGATTACTGCCTGAGGGCCGCGGACGCCGGGTTTGACCTCGTCATCGCGACAAACACCTTCGTGTTCCATTCGAAATCGAAGAGTTACAAAGACGACGATGTAAGAATCGGATTGATGAAGGCCGGCCGGGTGGCCCTTACCCGAAAACATGGCGACGACAGGATCAGGGCCGCGATCGCCAATTGCCGGAACCACCCGTTGCTGGTTGAACTCAGGGAAAAATCCCTGTCTATATATTATTGACAGAAAATTATTCTGCTGTAAAACTCATCCCGTGTCTCTCATAAAATTCTGAATTACATTTATCATTCATATGTCAAAATATACGAAAGCATTTTATGCGATTTCCGCCTGCGTGGGAACCTCTTTTGTCATCTTTATCTTCCCCTCGCTGAATCTTATCCAGCGGAACGGTGAATATTTCATGGGGCGGTTCGAACCCGCCCTGTATGTTTTTCTTGCCGCAGGATTTTTTATCTGCATAACATTAATTCTTTTTTTTATGTCAAAGTATTCTCCGGCAAAAGTTTTGTTTATTTCCTGTCTTTGCCTGGGTCCTCTCTGGATATTATATTCGGAAATCAATTCAAGAATGACCGATGGGAAAACGAGGTTCGTTGTTTCCCTGTCCCTGTTCGCGCTTGTTTTTATAGTATCCCTGGCGATCGGGTTCCTCATGAGAAAGCGGGATACGGATCGCCTTCTCAGGATATTCGGTATCTTCTCGGCCTGCATTGTCATATCAAGCCTGTATGTGTTGGCCGGGAGCAGTTCATCGGACAATTCATTGAAGGACGTGGTTCCCGGCGTGAAAAACGAGGCCGCCGCCAATAATCATCTTTCATCGAGAGGCGATCTGCCGAACATCTATCACATTGTCCTTGACGAGATGCAGACCGAAATGTTCGAAGCGTGCCTCAACGAAGACCTCAGGGGGGCATTGTCCGGCTTCGTTTTTTTCCCTCATGCGACGACCCCCTTCGGCCGGACGGAAATGTCCATGGGAGCGTTGTTTTCCGGCATGAGATACAACTATGACATGCCGCCAGACGATTATATCCGCGGGGCATTCATGACAGAACGGTCTTTTCTGCATGCTCTTCGCGAAGCCGGATACACCCTGACAGGATATATTCACGGCACATACCCCAGGCGCTCTCCATCTCCGTTTGACGTCACGTACCATCATAAAAAGCACATGGATGCGGCGTCACAGACAAGCCTCCGGATGCTGTTCGCATCGTGCTGGATGTATTCATCTCTTCCAAAATTTTTTTCAAAGCGCTTGATCCCCGACCATTATTTCAGGCAGCTTTCAAGCGATAAACTGCTGCCGGACGAGGCTCCCGTGGCGTCGATGCTCAGCTTCAGGAAGTTCATGGAAAGGGAGCGTTCCGAAAGAAAAAGCAGCCGTTACGTATTTCTACATCTGATCCTGCCGCATTTCCCGTATGTCCTCGATGAAAACGGCGATTACGTCAAGGGCAGGCTGACAGGGCCACTCGAGCAGACTATGTGCGCCGTATATCTGGTAAGGCAGTTCATCGATTTGCTGAAAGAGACGGGGCGGTTTGATCGTTCGCTGATCCTGATACACGGCGATCATGGGTCGGGCTTCAGGATCAGCGGAAACTCCCTTGTTTCGGTGGAGAAAAAAGACTGTTTCGGCCCTGAATGGAGCCGGGCGCGCTCCAGGCCTCTCATGCTGATAAAACCCGCTCGGTCGACTGCACCGGGAGCGATGGCCATGTCGGAGGCCAGGGCGACCATATACGATATCGCGCCCACAATTTATGATTCAATCGGAATGATCCCCGACGCCCATCTTGCAGGCGCGTCTCTGCTGAGCCGCAATTTCCCGTGGAGGCCGGTCAGGGAGTATCATTTTTACAGCCGGGAAGAGTATTCGCAGGGAATATTTCACCGCTACACAATCGGCGCGGATGGGTCGATAAAAAAAATGGAAATCGTCAGGATCACGGGCTCCCGGTGAAGAATTCGAATTAAATGAAATGAAAACCCGGCAGCCATGCTTGGCGGCCGAAAAATATCTGACCAGATGAAACTTATCATAAAAAACCCGGCACCGAACGACCACCGCATGAAAAAATGGGGCGACTACCATTTCGGCCGCTGCCTGACCAAATACCTGACGCGCGCCGGGATCGAGGTCGTGACCCATTACAAATCGGAATGGGGAAAGAAAGACAGGGCCGATGCGGTTCTCGCGCTGCGCGGCAAGTATCCCTATTATCCCGAAAGCGGCGCTAAAAATATCCTCTGGGTATACAGCCATCCGGCCGGAATCGGCGATTCCGAGCTCGGCAGCTACGACGCGGTGTGCGTCGCATCCGACAGTCACGCGGCCGAGATCAGGAAGACCCTAAACATGCCGGTAATCACCCTTCTTCAGTGCACCGACCACGAGGAGTTTTTTCCGCCGGAAGAAGACCGGAAGCGCGAGGGCGTCGTATTTGTCGGGAACACCAGGAGCGTACCGCGTCCCTGCGTACAGTGGGCCATCGAATACGGGCTTGACCTCAGAGTCTGGGGCAGGGGATGGAAAGATTTCATAGACGAAAAGTACATCGCCGGAGAGTATATCGGCAACGAGGAACTTGGCGGGCTGTACCGGAAGTCGCGGTTCACCATCAACGATCACTGGAACGACATGCGCGGATTCGGCTACATCAACAACAGGATATTCGACGCCCTGGCATGCGGGCTGCCGGTGATAAGCGATTGCCATGAATCGCTGCGCGAAAGATTTCCAGAGGGAATCCTGTATTACGAAACGAGAGATGATTTTTTCCGCTGCCTTGACAGGATGCTCGGCCATTATGATTCGGTCGCCGAAAAGGCCCTGCCTGCATGTAAGGCGGTCGTGAACGATTATACTTTTGAAAAAAGGGCCGGTCAGCTTGCGGATTTGATCTCGTCGATAAAAACCGGTCAGACCGTGAATGCTGCTGCGCCGGGCCGCTGCATACGGAGATTAATCGGCCGCCGGGGCGTTCCCAGCCATGTTCCGCCTTCGTACCGGATGCTGCAGAAAAAGTTCAAGAGAGCCGACGGGAAACTGTTCTGCCCGGTATGCCTTTCGTTTATCGATGGGTTTATCGCAGAGACCGATGAAGCGCATGATTCCCTGAGATGCCCTCGCTGCTCCTCGATGGAGAGACACCGGGTGTTCTGGGCGTATTTTTCGAACCATGTCGCCCCCGCTCTGCCGGGCCGCGCGGTTTCAATCCTGCATATATCGCCCGAGAAACCCCTCATGCAGAAGCTCGGGGAGCTCGATAATGCCGTGTATACGTCCATGGACGCCTCTTCGCGCATGGCGATGGTCAAAGCCGATCCCGCGGATACTTTTTTCCCTGACGGCAGGTTTGACCTCGTTGTTTTTTCGCGGATGCCCGGGAACGGCGAGTATAATCCGTCATTGTTCATCGAAATGGCGCGGATTCTGAAGAACGACGGAAAGGCGGTGTTCCATCTGCCTTGCAAGGGCGCGATCCCGGCTGAAGGATTCGAAAAAATTTCCGGAGAAATCGGGAAGGCGGGATTCGCCGTCAGGCCGGTAATGGTCTGCAAAGAAGTACGCATTGGAATGGCGGCCTTTCTCGGGTTGAACGATTCAGTAATTCTGGAGTGCGCCAAAGAGAGCCATGATTGAAGCGGTAATAATAAAAATTCTGAAGCTGAAAACAAAAGCGCGCTCGCATTTCGACGCCGTGATTTACGTCCCGCTGTTTCTTCCCGTGATGCGGCGGGTGATTGCATTCGACGCGCGCAGGCAGATGAATAAGGCCAGAGCATCCTATTCCCGGAGCGCCCTGAAATCCTCTCCCGACACCTTCGCACTGTACCGGATCCTCGGCAACGACCTGCCTCCGCGCCATAAACAGGGACAGACTCGCGAGAACCTGAAATTCATGCTCGAACAAGAGCCGGAATTTCCCGGGTGCGCGAAGATATGGGTGCTGAACCGGATCGTCGACCGGGACGAGAAGGAAAAACTGATCGGCCTGCTGAAAAGTAACAAGCGCGAGTATATCGAAATCCCCTTTGACGCTGACGAGTACCTCAAAATCGGCCCCAGCGAACAGGGCCTGCCCCCGCCGGGATACCTGGAGCGCCGTCCCGGGGACGAATGGCTCAGGCTGACTGTTGAAAGCCGCCGCTTGAAGAACAAAAAACTGTATGTCATGAACAACAACGGCGCCCGCAACCTCGCGCTGCGCCACGGCAGGGCGCGCGCCAAATGGGTCATGCCCTGGGACGGGAACTGTTTTCTGACCATGGACGCGTGGAAAGAAATTCAACGCTCGGTGGCAGGCAGCCCGTGGATCAGATACTTCATGGTGCCGATGGCGAGAACGGGCAGCAATGAAAACCTTCTCGGCCCGGGTTTCAGGCCGCGCGCAGACGAGGAGCCTCAGATAATATTCCGCAGCGACGCGCTCGAGGAGTTCGACGAGGACCTGCCCTACGGATCGATGCCCAAGGTCGAGCTGCTCCGGCGCCTGCGCGTTCCGGGGAAATGGGACGCCTGGCCGCGGGTTCATCCCTGGGAAAAGAAACAGGGGCGCGGCCGCTCACCGGAGCGGTTCCAGTTCTCATGGTGCGGATGGGTCGCGCGCCTCGACTCGGGCAACGAGCAGGCCGAAAGGGATCCCGCGTCCAGGGGCCTTGAGAGGGTCCGCGGGATCGTCGAATTCATCAACAGCCTGGACTCCTCTCTGCGCTGAAAAATCGTCAGCCGGCGAATCCAATATTTTTATTCTTGATTTTTATGCGCGAATAAACTTGCATAAAGCATGAACATCCCGATCGTTATCACCGCGTTCAATAGGCCCGCGTCCCTCTCCCGCCTGCTCGGGTCGATCGCGCGCGCGAATTATCCGAAAAACGTGAAGCTCGTCATAAGCGTCGACGGCGGCCCGGGCAGCGAAGATACCGCGCGTATCGCGCGGGAATTCCAGTGGACTGCCGGAAAAAAGGAAGTCATTGTTCACGAAAGAAACCTCGGGCTCAGGGACCACGTTCTATCGTGCGGCGACATGGCCGTGCAATTCGGCGCTGCAATCATCCTCGAGGACGACCTGTACGTATCCCCCTGGTTTTACGAGTATGCAATGGCCGCTGCGTTTTTTTACAGGGAGGATAAAAACGTGGCGGGGATTTCTCTCTATTCGCACCGCTTCAACGAGACAGCCGGGTTCCCGTTCGCGCCGCTCGACGACGGCAGCGACGTGTTCTTCATGCAGGTTCCCTGCTCGTGGGGCCAGTGCTGGACTGCAGATCAGTGGAAGGCGTTCAGGAAATGGCATAGTTCGAATTCAGAGACAAATGACACGACCGGGATTCCGCCGAACGTGCTGCGCTGGCCCGAATCGTCATGGAAAAAAATATTCATGAAGTACCTCATAGATACAGGCAGGTTTTTCGTTTATCCGCTGCATTCTCTTACGACCAACTTCGGGGACCGGGGCGCGCACCATGAGAAAAACAGGATCTTCCAGGTGCCGATTGCGCGCGGCAAAAGATCGTTCGCGTTCAAGAAGCTGCGGGACTCGAAGGCGAAGTACGACGCTCACTGCGAGATGGTCCCTTCCTGCCTGGCGGCGCTGAATCCCGCGCTTTCAGGGTACGATTTTGCCGTTGACCTTTACGGGATGAAGTCACTTTCGGGAATACCGAACTCCTATGTGCTCACCTCGAAGGAATGCCGCAAGCATGAGATGTCCTTCGCGCGGGACATGCTTCCGGTCGAGGCCGGGGTCGTCGACGACATGCGGGGGGATGACATTTTCCTCGCGCGCAGGGCCGACTGCGAGGACGTGGGGAATTTCATCCGCTACCGGTACCGGGAAAACACCGACCCGTCCCTGGTTTCATATCATTATTCGATGCTGACGGTGCCGGGAGGCCGGGGTCTGCTGAACAAGGGGATGGATTTGTTTCGCAAAATCAGGAAGAGGAATAATCCAAAATAAAATTTTCACGCAGTGGTGCAAAGAACGCCAAGGAAGATAGAATGTGAGGCCAGATATGGTGATGACAGGGAGAAGATTCACCACGGAGACCCGGAGGCCGCGGAGGAAGAATAGATTTTTTACGGATGCGCTGAGATCGCTGAAAAGCATTTTACATAGATGACCCCCCAAACCCCCCCGGCGGGGGGCTTGCAAGAAATTTTTGCTCACAGGCTTGAGATGAACGATTTAAACACATGGACATGGATGTGAGCCGATGGTGCGCGGAGAAAAAATGAATTGATTTAATCCATTGTGCCGTGTATTATGGAATTATAATCCTGATTACACGACCTGTGGACAGATGACAATAATAAAACGGACTTTATCTCAAACAATAAATGACGCTTCTGAAACCTTTCCCGTAATCATGCTTACAGGTCCACGGCAGGTCGGTAAAACCACGCTGCTGATGCAGCTTGCCGATAACAGTCGAAAATATGTAACACTGGACGACCTTGAACAGAGGCATCTTGCAGCAACAGATCCTGCGCTGTTTCTGCAGATTAACACGCCGCCGGTAATCATAGACGAGATCCAGTATGCTCCCGGGCTGTTCTCATACATTAAAATGCATGTGGACAAGCACAACCAGGCCGGAGGGTTCTGGCTGACAGGTTCGCAGAAATTTCATTTAATGAAAGGCATTCATGAGACGCTGGCGGGCAGGGTTGCCATCATCGATCTTCTGGGACTTTCTTACCGCGAATTGACCGGAAGACCCGAAGAGAACATCCCATTTCTTCCAACAAAAGAAAGAATTGATATATTGAGAAAGAAAGCCCAAAAACCGCGCACCCTGGCGCAGGTGTATGAAACCATATGGAATGGATCGTTCCCGAAGCTACGTGTGGACAATTATAAAAACCGTGACCTCTTCTACAGGTCATACATCAAGACATATATTGAAAGAGATGTAAAGGATTCATACCAGATCAGCAATGAATTGTCATTTTACAACTTTATACGCTCGGCTGCGGCAAGGTCAGGCCAACTGCTCAATTACGCGGACATGGCGCGGGACGTCAATATTGACCCCAAAACAGCGCGATCATGGCTGTCGATTCTGGAGCGTTCGGGTCTTGTCAGGATGCTGGAACCCTATTATAACAATATCACCAAGAGGATAATCAAGACGCCGAAACTGTATTTTCTGGATACCGGGCTATGTGCTTACCTCACCGGATGGGACTCCCCGGTCACCCTTGAAGCCGGCGCCTTGAGCGGCGCAATTCTCGAGACCTATGTCTTCTCTGAAATAGTGAAAAGTTACTGGCACAACGGTAGGGAAGCGCGCATCTATTTTTACCGGGACAATGACCAGAAAGAGATCGATTTTGTCGTCGAAGCGAATGGCAAACTATATCCGATAGAAGTCAAGAAGACGGCGACACCCGGCCTGGCTGATATCAGGAGCTTTTCTGTTTTGGGCAAGCTGAAAAAGGAAGTCGGCGAGGGAGCGGTGATATGCTTCAGGGAAGGAATCATCCCACTGTCAAGGGAGGTCGTTTCTGTGCCGGTATGGGAGATATGAGAGGAATTGGGCACGGATTAAACCGTGAATAATGAGGAAAAAATGTTCATGCCGGTTCGCAGAGATCGCAGAGAAAAAGATAAAAGATATTCACGCAACGGCGCGAAGAACGCAATGGTCATAGAGTGTAAGGTCAGATATGGTGATGACAGGGAGAAGATTCACCACGGAGACCCGGAGGACACAGAGGAAGAATAGATTTTTCACGCGGAGGCGCGAAGCACGCGGAGTAAAAGATAAAGGGTTTTCACGCAGCGGCGCAAAGAACTGGAAGTAAAAGATAATATATTTGACAAAGACGGGAAAAAACCGGTTGATAACAAGTAGAAGATTCACCACGGAGACCCGGAGGCCGCAGAGAAAGAATAGATTTTTAAAAGGAGATTCGAAATACCGGGACTGGACAGCGACTGCCGGTATACGAAAATCCTTTTTCTGGAAACAGAAGTCATGAAAGAACAATTCACAAATCAATTGATGTTAAGAGATATAATTACAAGCATAATAAAGGATTGTTACTGGGATTGTAACGTTACTGAAAAGGACATTCAGGACATATCCGAATCAGATAATTTCAGATTAAAACAAAAACTTTTTTTTAGGATTATGTATAACTCAACAGACAGGTTGAAAGCGTTACAGATTTTTAAACAGGAAGACTTGAACAAGCTTTTTAATTCTTTTTCACCGTCTCCGGGATATAAAGAAAAATTTATCATTAAGCATGTACTGGTGTTGAGGAACATTCTGTTGAACGAAAAAAATAAAGTCGAAGGGCTGCAGTGGAAGAGAAGATAGTGTATAAAAAACTCTATGAGATTCAGGACAGTATACTGAAGATCGTGTTTTCCCAGGCACACGATTTTTATCTTACTGGCGGTACGGCTCTTCACCGGTTTTATTACAATTTAAGATATTCAGACGATCTTGATTTTTTTTCAATGAATGACCCGGTTTTTAGCGAAAACATATCAATGATACTGAATGCCTTACAGGAAAATGAGATTGAATACCACAAAGCGGTCCAGGAAAGAGATTTTCAGAGGATTGTTGTACAGGATTTATTACAGCTCGATTTTGTCAATGACAGAGTATACAGGGAAGGGAAAAGCAATGTTATCAATGGAATGAGAATTGATAACAAGCTCAACATCCTGACAAATAAAATAGTCGCAATTATGAACCGGGATGAAGAGAAAGATATATTTGACTTATGCGCCCTTTCTTACAATGAAAAATTCAACTGGGGCGAAATACTTTCAATTGCGAACAAGAAAGTGCTTATAGAAAGGAGTTTCCTTATTGAAAGATTGATGGATTTCCCGGTTGAGTGGCTCTTAAAGCTTAAAACAATAGTTGAAATAAAAATTGATAAAAATATTTTATCGCGCATATGTGAAGATATTATATCAGACGCGGATAATTCTCTGTATAAAAGTCCTGAATAATATATCTCGCGCGGAGCCAAGGAGATAAAGAGAAAAGAATTTTCCACAGATGGACACGGCTGGAATCGGATGGGACACGGATTAAACCATGAATTATGAGGAGAAAATGTTCACGCGGCGACGCGGCGAACTCGGAGTAAAAGATAAAAGGTTTTCAGGCAACGGCGCAAAGAGCGCCAAGGTGATGGAGTGTAAGGCCGGATATGGTGATGACAGGGAGAAGATTCACCACGGAGACCCGGAGGGCGCGGAGTTAAAAAAGATTTAACCGCAGATGGACACAGATGAATATTGATAATGCCGTACAAATCATTAAGGAAGAATTAAGCAGGGATAGCAGGGTTCTTGCCGTATATATTTTGGGAAGCGTCGCCAGGGGACATGCGCGCCCTGACAGCGATATTGATGTCGGAATTATTACAATAAAGGGAGATTATATTGATGCTCTTGAAAGGTCAAAAATCGAGAACCACCTGACCAGTATTGTCGGGCGCAAGGTCGATATTGGCCTGATCAGTTCTAGAAATCTTGTTTATGCCAGGGAAGCATTTTTTTCAGGGAAGATGATTTATGCACGAGACAGGTTTCACACGGATTTGACGGTGGCGACGCTTCTTGGAATGTATGCGAGGTTCAACGAAGACCGCAGGGAGGTTCTCGATGCCTATAGAGCCAGATGATGTTATTTTGAACAAGGGGGCCATAATTGAGCGTTCATTAAGAAGGATGATGGAAGAATTTCACGCTGATCCTGAATTGAAAAATTTTACGCATATAGATGCAATGATACTTAATATTGAACGGACCTGCCGGGCGGCAATTGACTGCGCCATGCACGCTGTCTCAATACATCATGCCGGAATCCCTCAAAACAGTGCTGACGCATTTATTTTACTGAAAAAAGCATCTCTTCTCACTGATTTAACCGTAAAATCAATGATAGGTATGACCGGGTTCAGGAATGTCGCAATTCATGAATATCAGGACCTTGAAATGAATGTTTTGAGAAATATCGTTGAAAAAGAATGGAAAAGCCTGGTAAATTTTTGCAGTGAAATGGGGGTTTCAATTAAAGTTAACAATATCTGAAAATCCTTTTATTTTTATTGATTAAAAAACACTTCAGTAGCATTCTTGCGATTCAGAAAATAATTTGTAAACAGACACCTCCAATGAATAAAACCGGCATACAGAACAATGACACGGATTCCCGGGCGCAGGATGAGGTTGTCATCAGCCTGAAGGGAATATCGAAAAAATACAACCTATACGATACTAACCTCGATCGGCTTAAAGAGTCATTGCATCCGCTGCGAAAGCAGTACCACCGCGATTTTTATGCGTTGAAAGACATTGACCTCGAGATAAAGCGCGGCGAGGTCCTGGGCATCGTGGGCAAGAACGGGTCGGGCAAGTCGACCCTGCTTAAAGTGATTTCAGGGATACTGACTCCCACATCAGGATCTGTTGAGGTCAAAGGAAATATTGTTCCCCTGCTTGAGCTGGGGGCCGGATTCAATCCTGAATATACCGGCCTGGAGAATATTTATTTCTACAGCGCCCTCATGGGATATACGCGGAACCAAATTGATGCTGTATTAAATGATATTCTTGAATTTGCTGAGCTGGGGGATTTTATTTACCAGCCCCTGAAAACCTATTCAAGCGGCATGAAGGCCAGGCTTGCCTTTGCAGCATCGGTCAATGTTGACCCGGAGATTTTAATTCTGGATGAAGTGCTTTCCGTGGGGGATATTTTCTTTAGGGCGAAGTGTACCCTTCGAATGCAGGAGATGATCAGAAGTGAAAATACAACAGTATTATTTGTAAGCCATGATTTAAATTCCATCAGATCTATCTGTGATAGGAGCATTCTTCTAGAGGGCGGCAAATTAGTAATGGATGGAGATACACAGGAGGTGGCAAATGCTTATTTTCAGAAACAGGTTGCAACACGACAGAATATTATAGATAATAAAAAAACTGATGCTTGTTTAAAAGCACCTGAGAAAAAAGATTATTTAATAAATCGAGATGAATTTTTGAAACAGGCATCGTTTGGAAGGATTCAAAATGGGAAGGCAGAATTCATCAATGTACAACTTCTTGATGAGAATGAGTCTGTAATCAGGTCAGTTGAATATGGACAAAAAGTCATATTGAGATCTGTCATCGAAATTCATCGGGATATAGAAAAGTTGGGTTGCGGTTATAATATAGTTGATAAAAATGGCATGAATATTATTAACTCTGGTTCAGGAATTGAAGATAAATTTCTTGTCAATATCAAAAAAGAGAGTAGGTATGTCGTTGATTTTAGGTTAAAACTTGAAATGATGGCTGGTAATTATTCAATTACAGTTGCAGTTTCGATTCCTCCTGAAGATCCAAAAATCGGGAGTCCTGTATTTTGTGATTTTATTCCAATTGCTTTTAATTTTACCATGGCAATTAGAAAGCCAGTTAGATTATATGGTTTAGTTCATATTGATACGGAAATGGATGTAAAAGAAATAATAATTTAATAAATTTTTTATGGAAAAGAATAATAATTTTTATTTTGAATTATTGGAATTTATTGTGAATTCCATGTTCAATCAATACCATGATAACTATTCTGTTGCACGATTTGGCCGGGAGAAGAAACCATATACACTTTTCGATCGAATTGTAAAATTTTTTGGTTTTATTAAAAATGAAAAAATTGATATCAGTAAAATAATACATAATTCTTCGGGATTGATTGAAAATGCTGAGTATTTATATAACATACTTGAAGATGATTATTCAAAGAAGTTATTAATAAAAGTGCTTTCTTATCGTTTACTTGGTTATAAGAAGGTGAAGCTTCCAATGAATGATGACAGATACTTTAAAAATATTGCAGCGATTGATAATAATATAATTGATAAAAATATTTTTATTGATTCAGGATTTCGTAATTGGAAGTTGTTTCTTTTTAATTTAAATCAATTTGGTTTCCCCTGCAGGATGTATTATACACCTTCAGGCATCTATCATAAGTTTGTCTATAGATCATATGAATATAAAAATAATAAAACAATAATCAAGGCAGAAAAAGGAGATCATATCATTGATGCCGGTGCGTGTTGGGGTGATACTGCTCTATATTTTTCGGTTATGTCGGGATTCGAAGGTAAAGTATATAGTTTTGAATTTTTACCTCGTAATGTTGATATTTTTCAGAAAAATTTATCGATTAATCCTGACTTAAAAGACCGTGTAGAGCTGATTCAAAAACCGCTCTGGAGCAGTAGTGACGTTGATGTTTTTTGTAATAACAATGGACCAGGTAATTCTGTAACATTTGATAATAAATATTCCGGAGAATCATATAAAACCATCACTATAGACGATTTTGTGAATAGTAATGACATTAAAAAGATTAATTTTATTAAAATGGATATTGAAGGGGCTGAACTCGAAGCTCTTAAAGGGGCTGCAAATACACTTAAAAACAATAAACCTGCCCTTGCAATTTCAATATATCATAAAAAAAATGATTTCCGAGATATCCCCCAATATATTAATTCACTAGACCTTGGGTATAAATTTTATTTTGATCATTATTCAATACATCATGAAGAAAGTGTATTATTTGCACGGGTTTGAAATTTATGGGTAATAAGCCAATTTTTGTTACTCGTCCGTCATTGCCTCCTCTTGAAGAATTTATCCCCTACCTGGAAAAAATATGGGAAAGCCGCATCCTGACCAATAACGGTGATTGTCATAAACAGCTGGAAACTAAACTTAAAGAGTATCTGGGAGTCAAGCATATCGCCCTCTTCTGCAATGGAACAATTGCCTTGCTTACCGCCCTTCAGGCGCTGCGTATAACTGGCGAAGTAATCACAACTCCCTTCAGCTTTGTCGCAACAGCCCACTCGCTGTTGTGGAACGGCAATGTGCCGGTTTTTGCAGATATTGATCCGATTACATTTAATATAACTCCTGAAACGATAGAGCCTGTAATTACTGATAAAACCACGGCTATCATGCCTGTTCACGTATACGGCACGCCCTGTGATGTTGATGGAATTGAAAAACTGGCCGGCACCTACGGTCTCAAGGTAATTTACGACGCCGCCCATGCTTTTGGCGTTAAAAAAGATAGTGTATCAATCCTGAACTATGGCGATCTTTCTGTCTTGAGTTTTCATGGCACCAAAACATACACGACCTTTGAGGGGGGCGCCATCGTGTGCCATGACGAAAAGACAAAAGACAGGATAGATAAGCTTAAAAATTTTGGATTTGCCGGCGAAACAAAGGTCATGGAATGCGGTATTAATGGCAAAATGAACGAGGTGCAGGCTGCCTTTGGTCTTCTTTATCTTAAATATATTGATTTATATATTGGGAAAAGGAAAGCCGTGGCATGTAGATATAGAGAACTGCTGAAAGATGTTGGTGGTATGGTAATGTTATCTGATATTGAAGGAGTTTGGCATAATTATTCATACTTTCCGATATTGATTGATAAAAATGAATATGGGATGTCCCGCGATGATGTTTATGAAAAACTAAAAAGTAAAAATATTTACAGCCGGAAGTATTTTTATCCAATGATTACGGATTTCCCAATGTATAAAAATGAGAGATGGAGTGATGACACAACCTTAAAAAATGCTAAATATATTTCTGACAGGGTGTTGTGTTTGCCAATATATCCTGATATTGAAACCGAAGTTATAGAAAATGTATGTCAATTAATTAAAGATCATTGATATTATTACTAAAATAATATAATACTTTTTGCATATTTAATTGGTATCAATAATTTATACAAAATGCATAGGTATCTATGTCGAAACTGTTACTCATGCTTTGTTTTGTAATCAATTGTAAAATATTTGAAACGATAGATGTTTTTATTTAAGAGAATGATAAGTGAGAATTCTATTCATAACACGCCATTTTAATCATAGTGGTTATATTATACTTAATAGGCTTATTAAGGAAAAGTTTAATATAATTGCTATAGTCTTACACAAAACATCAGATACTTGGTTAAATCCAATAATAAAATATTTTAATATTCTTTGGTATAAATTTAAATGTTTTTATTATAATTGCGAACCATTAAAGAACATCAAATCTGAAAAAGATTTGGCTAAACGCCACAGAATTAAAATATTATGGACGGAAACGATAAAATCTGATTCTTTTTATTATGATCTTAAAAAACTTAATCCTGATATTATTGTATTAGGTGGTGGGTGGCATGAATTAATACCGGAAAGGGTTTTTTTATTTCCTCACCTTGGATGCCTAAACACTCATCCTTCTCTTCTTCCTGAATTCAGAGGGACATCAATTACAAGATGGCAGTTATTGTTTGGTTTAGAAAAAACAGGTTCAACAATACATTATGTTGATGAAAATTTTGACACAGGAGGAATACTTGCACAAGCATCTTTTGTTATTCCTGATAATGCGACGCCTCAATATTTATTTAAATTATTAGGTAATATTGGTGCAGACCTTATTGTTCCTTTACTGAAAAAATTTGAAGAGGAGGGTAGACAGCCATCAATAAATTTATCGCATAACAGTAAATATAGTAATTATTACAGCCGTTGGGTATGGTCTTTAAATAGCTTGAAAATTAATTGGATGAATAATTTTCATTCAATTCATTTCCATGTTCTAGCCAATACCCAGGAAAGTTATGAATATTTAGGTCCATATTTTACATATAATAATCACAGGTACTTTTTAAGGAAGACAAAATTATTCTCCATAAAAGAACATGGTAGCTTGTTAAAACATTCTCCTAATAATTATGAAAGAAAAATTATCGTAATTGAAATTGGACCACAAGGAGAGATTTTTTTATATCGAAAAGATGAGGATTATATTTTAGTCCTCTGTCAAATACAAAAATTTGATAGATTGTACAAAATTCGTAGAGCTTATTCAGCAAATAAAATATTGAAGCTTAAAATTTGTGATCACTTACATTTTGAGGAATATTTTAATGAAAAAAATTAGTGATTCACAAGAAATAATATTTCGTGAGTTGTACAATAAACATAAAGGTACGCCAATGGCGGTGAGTTCAGAATCTTATGCGCATAAACAATTAAGATATGAACATATATGCGGGATTTTTGAGAATGAAAAAAACATTACTATTCATGATGTTGGAATGGGAATTGCTGATATGAATGAATATATCTTAAAGCACTATCCCGAAAATAATATCATCTATAGTGGATCAGATATTTTGAAAGAGTATGTAATCGAGTCATCAAAAAGATTTCCAAAACATGTCTTTTATCATAGAGATATTACTGAATCTGATTGTTCCGACAGGTATGATTATGTAATCATGAGTGGTGTTTTTCATCAGCGTAGAGATGCAAGTATTAAAGATTGGGAAAAGTATTTACAAAAAATATTATTAAATGCATTTGCAATGTGCAAAAAAGGCATTGCTTTTAATGCAATAACTCCATTTGTGGATTTCTATCAATTGGATGTTTATTATTGTAATTTACCAAAACTATTAAATTTTATTAATGATGAATTAAGCAGATTTTTTCTTATTAAACATAATTACGCATTATTCGAATTTACTGTTTATGTATATAAAGAAAGCATTATTTTAAATCGCTATCCTCAAGAAGAATTTAAAAAATATTTTAAAGTTAATTATCCCTAAAGAAAATGAATATAATAATCACATCGGCCGGCAGACGAAGTTATATTGTTAAATATTTTCAAGATGCTCTTGCAGGCGATGGTTTAGTGCATGCCGGTAATTCAGAGTTATCTGCGGCACTTCTGGCGGCCGATAAATATGTGCTTACCCCTCTAATTTATGATTCAGAGTATATTGATTTTCTTATCAATTATTGTAAAAGTAATGAAATAACTGCCATATTATCACTTTTTGATGTTGATTTGCCGGTGCTGGCAATGGCACGTGAAAGATTTATTGCAGAATCAATTTTCCCGATTGTTTCCGCCTATAATGTCATAGCAATATGTAATGACAAATGGGAAACGTATAAATTCCTAATTAGTAATAATTTCAAATCCCCGGCCACTTACATCGATTTATATGATGTAATGAATGATATTAGCGATGGTGTTGTCCAATATCCCGTTATTCTAAAGCCAAGGTGGGGCATGGGTTCTGTAGGCATATCAACCGCCGATAATGCGGAAGAATTACAAATCTTATATAGAAAATTAAAGAATGATATTTTTAAAACATATTTGAAATATGAATCACAAGAGGATCCTGATAAATCAATAATAATACAGGAAATGATTCTGGGTGATGAATATGGCCTTGACGTTATTAATGACTTGAATCAAAAATATGTGTGTACTTTCGTTAAAAGAAAGATTGCCATGAGGTCCGGCGAAACAGATTCTGCTATAACTGTAAATAATTCACCATTAGAAAACGCCGGGGCAATGCTTGGGGAAAAATTAGGTCATATAGGCAATTTAGATGTTGATTGCTTTATTGTCGACAATAAGCCTTACATACTTGAAATGAACTGTCGATTTGGCGGTGGGTATCCGTTCTCGCATATGGCGGGCGCGAACATACCTCTCGCCATTATTCATTGGCTGAATAAGAAGATACCTCCTGATCATATTTTAAAAATTAAAGCCGGCGTTTTAGGTGTTAAAGATATAACTCCAATAGTTTTGAAGCAAGAAATTTCTTAATAGTGATTAGTTGGAGATGTGATTGATAAATATGTTAATTACTTTTTAACGAATATGAATGTCGATCTCGAGGATTATATCTGTTATAATGCCAGCGGGTCGGGGTTGTTTATAAATTCATAGATGTAAAATGAATATTTGGCCATTTCTATTTTTTATTATATCGTCTTATTATAACTTAATTTTGATTGATGATTAATTATTTAAGGCTGGCAAGGGAAAAGTAAGTGTACTTAAGGACAGAACAGGAAATAATGAACAGCTGGTTAATGAACGGTGATCCGTTGGTCAGTGTCTGCTGTATCACCTATACCCATGAGAAATTCATTTGTGATGCGATTGAAGGTTTTCTCATGCAGAAAACGGATTTTCCTTTTGAAATAATAATCCATGATGACGCATCAACCGACAGGACTGCAGATATAATCAGAAAATATGAAGAGCAGTATCCAGATATTATTAAGACAATTTGCCAGACTCATAATCAATATTCACAAGGGAAAAAACCAATGGCCGAATTTGTGTTCCCCATGGCGAGGGGGAAATATCTGGCACTTTGTGAAGGGGATGATTACTGGATTGATCCATTAAAGTTGCAGAAGCAGGTTGATTTTTTAGAATCCAATGATGACTATGTAATTTGTTGCCACGATGCAAAAGTATTGAACATGAATACCAGTGTATTATTAGAAACATATAGCAATAAACCAACAGAAGAAAAAGAAATATATTATATTAATGATTTTATCGAAAATCCAACCAATTTTATTCCTACCGCATCAATAATGTTTAGAAAAGAAGATTATAAATATTTTCAGTCTGATAATAAATTAAAGCTCGGAGATATTTTTTTAATTGTTTCCCTGGCACATAATTCCAAAAGACAAAAAATAAAGTTAATGAAGGATGTAATGTCTGTTTACCGTATACATGAAGAAGGAGTGTATATGGGCATGAATAATGTTCAAAAAAACATGACAAGCATTCTATCGCGTTTGAAAATTAGTAATATATTCCCTGAATATGGTGAAAATTTTTATTTTTGGCTGGAAAATAGAATAAATACTATTGTTGATAATAATGATAAACTTGCAACTCGAGTGAAGCAGAAGGATGAACAGATGAATCAGAAGGTTGAGCAGATGAATCAGAAGGTTGAGCAGATAAAGCAGAAGGATGAACAGATAAAGCAGAAGGATGAACAGATAAAGCAGAAGGATGAACAGATAAAGCAGAAGGTTGAGCAGATAAAGCAGAAGGTTGAGCAGATGAATCAGAAGGTTGAGCAGATGAATCAGAAGGTTGAGCAGATGAATCAGAAGGATGAACAGATAAATCAGAAGGATGAACAGATAAAGCAGAAGGATGAACAGATAAAGCAGAAGGATGAACAGATAAAGCAGAAGGATGAACAGATAAAGCAGAAGGATGAACAGATAAAGAATGTAATAGCAATTATTAATTCTAAGGATCAGGTTATTGACTCATTAAAAAATTCTTATACTTGGAGATTGGGAAGAGTTGTCACATTGTTGCCGGAGAAAATAGTAAATAACATAAAAAAATATTATAATAAAGAAAAAATATTTTTGAAATCAGCTTTAAAAAAAAGAAAAAAAAATAAACAAAAAAAAATGATATTAAAGGCTCTGAATAAGGGTTACCTGAATATAGATAAGAAATTTTTTAATGATAATATGCAACTTCATTATGAATTATCATTAAGAAACCATCGATTGATAGATTGGGAAAAACAGCAAAGACAAAGTAAGAATCGTGATAAAAATAAAGTATCAATTATAATTCCAATATATGGACAGCCGGAATTAACAAAAAAATGTTTAGAATCTATTTATAATACACCTGCCGGTACTGAGTTTGAGGTTATTGTTGTAGACAATGGAAGTGACCAAAATACTAAAAATATAATTAGAGATCCTGAATTTAAAAAGAAAACTAATTTTAAAGTCATTACCAATAAAAGAAATTTAAATTTTGCTTTAGGATGCAACATTGGTTTTTCTTTTTCAATTGGTTATATTGTGGTTTTTTTAAACAACGATACAATTGTAACGGAAAATTGGTTAATAAATCTTATCAAGCCATTATTAATGGATAATGAAATCGTAGCTACCCAGCCTAAATTGATCTATCCAGATAATACAATTCAGTCTGTAGGAATTGTTTTTTCTGATTATTCCTGTATTGGTTATAATATCTACCAGGGATTTCCGAGTGATGAAATTAATACAAGTTATGACCGGAACTTTAAAGCGCTCTGTGGTGCCTGTATGGCAGTTAAAGCAAAAGATTTTGCAGATAATTATGGATTTGATTCAATATTTATAAATGGTCAGGAAGATATTGATTTTTGTTTGCGCCTGGTAAGAAGTACTAATAAAAAATTACTTTATACTTCTTCAGCAAAAGTATATCATTTTGAAAGCAAAACATCAGGCAGGGGAAAATATATTTTCAATAATAGGAAATTATTTAAGGAAAGATGGGAAAATCAGATAATTGCAGATGATTTCAATTATTATAATGAAGATCATTACAAAATAATTAATAATGAAACCAGGGATGATGAGAATACAATAAAAAATAGTATTGCTATATATATTCCCATATTAGAAAAAACAAACAACTAAGGATTTAATTAGAAATGGTTTATTATAAATCATATAGTGATTTATGTAGAGATATTATTAATAATATCTATAAAATTAATACAAATGTAGATTTGATTGTCGGAAATCCAAGAAGTGGCATGCTTCCCGCGGTGATCATAGGATTGCTAATGAATAAACCGGTTGCAGATATTGATTCATATCTTTCCGGTAAAATATGGGGAAGCGGGCTAAGAGGTAAGGAGCAAAATTTTAACTGGGAGAAAATTAAAAAAGTAATAATAATAGAAGATTCTGTAAATTCAGGCGCTGCATTAACTGATGTTAGACACAGAGTATCTCAATGCAATATAATAGAATCTCATCAAATATTATATGGGTGTGTATATATTGTGCCAGGTAGAGAAAAGTTGGTGGATATTTTTTTTGAGGTAGTGCCTCAACTCCGTTTTTTTGAATGGAATTTGATGCATCACCCCAGACTTAATAATGCCTGTGTGGATATAGATGGGGTGATTTGTCATGACCCAACAGAAGAAGAGAATGATGATGGTCCAAGATATCTCGATTTCTTAAACAATGCAAAACCTATCCATATCCCAACAGTTCCAGTGTCATGCTTTGTTACTTCCAGGTTGGAAAAATATAGAAAAGAAACAGAGGGTTGGTTGGAAAAATATAACATACAATATGGCGAAGTGATTATGCTTAATTTACCCAGCAAGGAGGAACGAATCAGGCAAAAGGCTCACGGTCGGTTTAAAGCTGAAGTTTATCAGAACAGATCCGAGACGCTTTTTATAGAGAGTAATCCTGGGCAGGCAGAGGAAATTTTTCAAAAAACAGGTAAAGATGTTCTTTGTCTTGGTAATGGCAAATCATTAGGTATTAGAAATATTGATGCTGAGATGCATAACTACATTGTTGAATTAAAAAAAAAGGATGAAATAATTAACAGATTATATAAAAGCAGGACATACCGTATAGGAAAGATGATTATTATGCCGGTTCAAATATTAAGAGATATCTTAATAATGGCAAAATTGCGTTATTTGAAGTGGATAAACCATGAAAAAAATAAATAAAAAAAAAGTCTCTAGATAATCGTATTAGTTTTATTCATGGAGATGCTTTAAAAATTGTTAAAGAAAGAGAATTGTATGATTTAGTTCATTGGAATAATTCATTACACCATATGCTTGATTCGGAGAAAGCAGTTGAGTGGAGCAAAAATATACTTAAACCTGGCGGTTTTTTTTATATGGATGATTATATCGGTGCATCACGATTTCAATTTTCAGATGAACAATTAGAAATAGCATCAAACATTCGACAAGCATTTTATAATACCAAGTATTTGATTGATCCGAAAGAAACTGATGTTTATTTGCCATCTAAAATGAATAGAATCAATGAAAATAAATTGATTGAATTAGATCCTTCTGAGGCAGCTGATTCTGGGCGGATTATTTCTGCAATTAATAAATATTTTAATAATGCGAATATTATTTACACAGGAGGGGTTGTATATCACTTGGCTTTAAATGATATTATTAATAATTTTGATGAACAAAGCGATAAACATCTATTGGATATTCTTTTAATTATTGACGAGTTATGTATAAAACTAAATCTTACCCATTACGGTATTTGTCTTGCACAAAAAGAAATGAATTCAACACAAGATATGAAAAACTAGTTCTATCGAATTAGTCGTTGATTAATCTCTTGGGATTAATTCCCATAGCTTGCTGTAGGGTGATTCATTAAAGACAGCTGAAATTGTTATAGGTGGTAAAAGATGATAAAACTATTCTTGAAATTACTGCCCCAATCAGTGAAAAGAAAACTTTCTGATGAAATAAAAAAAAAAGACGAAATCTCAAATTGTAATTCAACATTGCAAATGAAATTAAATGTGAATGTAGTTTATTGTTGTATCTGCAAACAAAGAAGTCCCATGTTTTTACCTTTTAATTTTAGGCATTTTGTGATATGCCCGGTTTGCGGTTCTTTTGAGCGGCATCGTATGGTATGGTACTATTTAACTAATTATACAAAAATATTAAAAAATGAAATTAATCTATTACACTTTGCACCTGAAACTGTTTTTTATAATACATTTAAAAAAATGAAGATTAATTATTTTCCAGTAGATTTTGAGCCAAAAGGATATGGAGATGATTGTAAAAAAATGGATGCAACGGATATCAAACACCCTGATTCTTTTTTTGATATAATCATCGCGAATCATTTATTGGAGCATGTTCCAGATGACAAAAAAGCCATGAGTGAATTTTATAGAGTATTAACTCCTCTGGGTTTTGCTGTAATTACAATACCAATTAAAAAAGATTTACAAAAAACGTATGAAGATTTTAATATAACAGATCCGCAAGAAAGAGAGAAAGCTTTCGGGCAATATGATCATGTGAGATGGTATGGCTCAGATTTTATAGAGAGATTAATGGAAGTAGGTTTTAAGGTTGAGATGATTAATTTTACTGAAATACTTAATTCTCAGGAAAGATTTAAACATGGTTTTTCAGATGAGATAATATATATTTGTAAAAAATAAAAGACCTTCCCGTATTATCAAGACATAGGATTTTTTAAAATGTGGAAATACTTTGAAACAATTAAAAAAGTTGTTTTTTTTCCTAGTAATTATCGTTTGGTTCCCCTGGAAAGTAAACCCCTGGAAAGCAAACCCCTGGAAAGCAAACCCCTAGAAAGTAAACCTGTTGAAGAAGTTGAACGATCAGTTAAATCATTTTTATGGTTAAATAGAGAAAGAAGTAATAAAAACTATTCTTATAAAAATAAACTTCCAATATCTGTTATTATGCCAACTATTAAATCTAGAAGTCGTTTTACAGGTGATTTTGTAATTCCAATGCTTAAATTAAATAACCCAGCGGAGATAATTATTGTTGACGATGAGGATTTAGGCGTTCAGGAAAAGCGAAATAAAGGTGCAAGTAAGGCTACTCAGGAATATATGTTTTTCTGTGATGATGATACTTTATTGCCGCAAAATCATCTGGCTATATTATTTAAAGTCCTTGAAGAGAATAAAGATTGTGATTATGCATATACTGATTATCAGGCTATAGTCATGGATCCATCAACTCATGCTAGAAAAAATAATTATTACCATAGGGCTTCTGATTTTAATCTGGAGTTATTAAAGCAGGGAAACTATGTCGATACTTCGTCTTTATTGCGGAGAAACAAATTCCCCGGTTTTGATCCAGAAATAAAACGATTACAAGATTGGGATTTGTGGCTGACCATATCTTTGAAAGGTAGTAAAGGAATTTATGTAAAGGAAACAGGAATTATTAAATATTATTTGGATGAAGGTATTACTTCTATTAAAAATGATCTCAATATGGCCACTGCAGCCGTATATAAAAAGCATAAAATATGAGACTGTAAAAAGATTTGTGTGAATAGCTATATCAATATTTAATATACAAGGAGCATGATATGGCTATGGATAAAGATTAAATTTTCAAAGAATTACTCAAAGACGTAGATTTCAAGAAGCGGCTACGTCCAGATATGGACCGCTGCAATCGCATATCTTATTATGGAATATCTGCGATTTTGTTCCCGTTCAGCCTTGTCATTGATTGATGTATTCAGGATTCTTGGAGCAAATATTTTATCAGACAGGTCAATCGATGATTTGCTTTGCAGAAAAACACGGGCGCATCGGAAAAGATTACTTTCCCTTGATTTACAGCTTGATCTGGGATTTTAAATGTATGGGACAGCAGTGATATTATTTCTCAATAATTGAATTGATATAACAATTTATTTTAAATTCATCCAAAAATTTGCACACATAAATTTTAAGAAAAAGTACAATGATGGGGAATTTGTCTATGCGGCAACTGGAGGAGGAGATGAAAGAACAAGTGATTTTTATGGGGAGGCACTTATCCCACAAAAATATATAGAAAATAATTGGACAAAACGATTTACACTCTGTGATTTTTTTTATGACACTAATAGACTACCACAGGCTTTTTTCGCTCTAAAAAAAAATGAGCAAAAATATAATACTTAAAAATGCATTTTGACTCAATGAATTTTAAAGAGTGAATACATTCAGGGAAAAAGTATTTTGTTTTTTTGAAGTTTTACAAAGTTATTAATGAAAAGGTAGAAATAATCCTTTAAAATAAAAACCATTATTATCAAAAAGTTCGTTTTGTCCGATCATTATTGACTTGAAATGGGTATGATTACAGTTAGTCATGCTACATAAAACACGGAATATCTTTTTTACTCATTAAATTATTCAGAAAAATTTCATTAAAGAAGTAAAGGTCATGATTGGACTGCGATGAAACTTAGGGATGATGGAAATATTTATTAACTTTAGATTATATGACTACACCAAAAGTTTTTATAATTATCCTTAACTGGAATGGGAAAGAGGATACGATCGAATGTATAGAGTCGGTTAAGCTTCTTCGCTATCCGAATTTTGAAATTGTCATTGTTGATAATGGTTCAACTGATTCCTCTGAAGATGTTATTAAAAATAAATATCCATATATTAAATTAATTCAAACAGGTGATAACCTTGGATATGCTGAAGGAAATAATATTGGTATACGCTATGCGATGGAAAAGGATGCTGATTATGTTTTTTTGCTGAATAATGACACGATAGTTGAAAAGGATGCACTTGACAATCTAGTCGATTATGCAGAGAAAAAAAGTATGATAGGGATTGTTGGCCCTAAAATACTCCTTTATCATGATCAAAATGTTATCTGGTTTGCGGGAGGGATCATTGATTTCTTCTCTGGTTTATCACATAAAGGAGGAGGTAAAAAGGATGACGGAACATTTGATGAAATTCAAGAAACAGATTATATAACCGGATGTGCATTATTGATAAAATCTGATGTTATAAATAAAATTGGTTTAATGGATAGAAATTATTTTCTTCTTTTTGAGGAAGCTGACTGGTGTCTGAGGGCTAGAAATTCAGGATTCAAATTATTTTATGTCCCTACTGCAAGAGTATATCATAAATGCTCAGTATCATTTGGAAAAATAGACAAACAATACTCAACATCAGCACCTCTTTGGATTTATTATTATGTACGAAATAACTTTTTATTCATAAAAAAAAATTACTCCGGAAAATGTATATTGATAGCATATTTATATTGTCTAAAACGAAATCTTGTCTGGATTAATTGGAAATGTAAATTTCAAAGATGGCAAAGACTTATATCACTTAGTAGTGGTCTATTTGATTTTTTATTAGGAAAATTTGGTAGAGTTGAAGAATCATCATTCAGAAAAAAATACTGATGTAGCCTTTTCAATCATTGAGACTGTCAGATATTTTGTGTAAATAGCCGTTGATCACAATGGAACCCTGTCGCCAAAATATACTGCGAACTGATTCATCGCAGCTCCCCAGTCCCTGATCGGCATAGTCCATTTCTTTTCAGCTCTCGTCAAGGCCAAATATAAGACTTTAAAAATTGCTTCATCTGTCGGGAACGCCGACCTTTTCTGGGTGACCTTTCGCAGGCTTGAATTCAATGATTCGATAGCATTGGTCGTATATATTGCCTTACGAATATCGGCCGGGTACGCAAAAAATTCATTGAGGTTTTCCCAGTTAGCTCGCCATGATTTTGAGATCATGGGATATTTGGCATCCCACTTTTTACTGAATTCATCAAGGGCATCCAGTCCTGCCTTTTCAGACGGAGCGGAATATATGCTCTTCAGATCGGCACAGATCGGCTTGCGCTCTTTCCATGATACATATTTTGTGGAATTACGTATCATGTGCACGATGCACAGTTGGATTCTGGTCTGCGGGAACACCGCGTTGACCGCATCAGGAAACCCTTTGAGTCCATCCATGCAGGCGATGAAAATATCTTCAACCCCGCGATTCTTCAGTTCATTGACGACCTGGAGCCAGAACTTGGCACCCTCAGACTCGGCAATCCATAAGCCCAGAACCTCTTTTTTCCCTTGCATATTGATCCCTATCGCCGTGTAGACCGATTTATTCGCGACTTTACCGTCAGTTCGACCTTTGACCACAATCGCGTCAAAATATACGATAGGGTATACCGGATCAAGGGGGCGGGATTGCCATTCGAGAACGACTTTTATTATCTCGTTGGTGACCGTGCTGATCAAATCAGGAGAAACCTCGACGCCATAGATATCTTCAAGATGGCCCTGGATATCCCTGGTCGTCATTCCCAATGCGTACATTGAGATGATTTTCTCGTCGAAAAGGTCGAATCGTTTCTGATGCTTTTTAACAATCCGTGGTTCAAATTCGGCATTGCGGTCTCGAGGAACTTCAATTTCGATCTCGCCGTTGTTCGTTATTACTTTCTTCGAACTTTTACCGTTGCGGGTATTGTCGTTTTTGTCAGTCGATCTTTCGTTTTTCTCATAACCAAGATGATCGGTCATCTCGGCATTCATTGCCGTTTCAATGATCTGCTTGGTTAACTGTTGTATGAGGCCATTCTTCCCGGTAATCTGTTCCGGGGTCAGTTTCTTGAAATCTACATCCTTGAGTAATTGCTTGATAATTTCATCTTTGTCCATAACCATATCATGCTCCTTGTACATTGAATATTGATATGGCTATTTACACAAATCTTTTTACAGTCTCCAATCATTGAGATGTTAATGAAATATGTTATCTAAATCTTTGTAAATTTTTTCTGCATCAAAATTTTTATTAAAATAATCAATAGCTTTTTTACTTGTATCATAATATTTTTCTTTATCATATAGTAAACAATGAATTGATTCTGCAAAAGATTGAGGGCTATTGGCAATTATACATCCATTATTCTGTTTCTCCTTAAAACCAATGACTCCCTTACTAGTCGTTACTACAGGAATACCATAAGAAAGAGCTTCAATAACTTTTATTTTTATTCCAGAACCTCCTAGTAACGGACAAATAGCAATCTTTGCACTTAAATAAATTTTATCGATATTCTCAACAAAAAACTCTTTTGTAATATTTTGATATTGTTTAATATGTTTAGAAATTTTTCCACCGATAAATATTGAAATATTTTTTTCCAGTAAATTATATACTTCAGAGAAAAACCAATTAATCCCTTTTATGTTGTGAGGATTGTCTGATGCGATAATCACTATATCGTATATTGTTTTTAATTTCTTTTTTTTGGAGCTGTCTTTTAAAAAAAAAGGAACGTAGTAAAATTCAGTAGTAGGAATAAATTGAGAGAATAATAAAAGTTCATCATATGAAATACAAATTATTTTATTGAATAAGGCTGCTCTATGTATTTCCTCATTAATTAAATTTCCGATATTAATACTACCATTTGTAATATCAAAAAGATTCAACGTCAAGAAGTCAGATATTTCAAGGATAATTAACCCTCTATAATCTAGATCTTCTATTAACTTAGCCCAGTATAAATAAGAAATAATTATGTAATCATAATTATTATTAGCGATTATTTCACGGAGTTTTTTTTTCATACTTGGAAAAGCATAATCGGGTAGAGAGCCGTATTGTTTATGGGTTATTATTTTTTTTATTACATTGTTTATTAATGATTTTATTTTTGATTTTTTTTTACCTTTTGCAAAATCATATAAAAAAATATTATTGATAGGCTTAATTGTATATTTATTTATTGTATCCCATTTGCTTTCAAAATTTTTAAGAGAAAAAAGATCTACATTAAAGTTTCGCTTATCAAAATATTTAATTAACTCATAATATCTTGAATTGATACCACTATTGTGCTCATAAAAATTATGGGGATAGACCAGAAGAATTTTTTTCATAATCGTTTTGTTTCCATCAATTACACTAAATGATCAACTTTTAAAATATTCTTTAAATAGGTAAACTATCATTATGCCGCTTTAGAGGGTCAAGCCCAATCTATTGTGTAAAATGAATGCTTGAAAAAGTATGGTAAGCCTGCCAGAGTTGTAATTGGTAATACACAACAGAAGGAGGCGTAGCCAATGCTTTCAGAACAATATGCCAGACAACTTGAAGAATGCAACGAAAAAATGAACCGTGCAGATTTTACGAGCTGATTCAGCTTTACGGGGATCCGGTTCGGGTGATAGTTCACCTGATTCTGCAGGAACAGAACGAACGGTGGTTGAATAAAAGCCACTGGAGAAAAAGCTGATAACATCATCAGGCAGGTTTCGGCCGAAATTTGCACGATTCAACATATTTACAACAGAACGTTTATCGAAAAAGAAATGTTGACATTATTGATGCTATTATAGTGAAATACAATAATAGAAAGCATATTTTTTTATGTTATAAAAATATGCACTGTCAATAAATGATTAGAATATTAAAAATTCGAATTATTCTTCTAGTGCATGCATCAAGGATTGCTTTATGAAAAAATACCTTATTACGGGATCCCAAGGATTCGTGAGTTCGTACTTTATAGACTTACTTGAACAAAAAAAGCAAAAAATATCAGTTCTTGGTATTGACCTTGTACAGGAAAAAGATGCGCGAGAACTCGAATATGTTGATTACTGCTCTAAAACCATTGATCTACTGGATAAAAATTCCCTTGAAAAAGTAGTCTATGATTTTCAGCCGAATTATATTCTTCACCTAGCCTCATTCAGCAGTGTTGGCTTCAGTTGGAAAGATCCAGTATTGTGCTTCCAAAACAATACCAACATATTTTTGAATCTAGTTGAGACGGTAAGAGAGCTTGATATAAAATGCCGGATCTTGTCCGTGGGATCATCGGAAGAATATGGTGATGTGACTGAGGACATCTTACCATTAAAAGAAGACATACCCCTCGCTCCCACAAGTCCTTATGCAGTGGCGCGTCTTTCACAGGAATGGCTATCTAAAGTTTTTTGTAATGGATATGGACTTGACATTATCATGACCCGCTCCTTCAACCATATCGGTCCAAGGCAAAAGGACATCTTCGTTATCCCATCATTTGCTAAACAAATAATGGAAATTAAATCACAGGGCAAAAAAGAAGGTGTTCTTATGACAGGCGACCTGTCAGTTATACGCGACTTTCTGGATGTCAGGGATGTGGTAGTGGCATATGACCTGCTTTTTTCGAGAGGAATTACCGGTGAAATATACAATATCTGCAGCGGGAACGGGATTTCCTTGATGGACGTTATCGCCATGATTTCTGATATTGCCGGCGTATCGATTCACACGGAAACCGACAAGAGTCTGCTGAGACCAACAGACAATAAAATTGTTTTTGGCTCCAATGCAAAGATACAGGAACATACGGGCTGGGCGCCATCGATCTCACTGAAGCAAAGCCTTACGGATGTATTGCAATACTGGGAGCATGTCCTGTACGGACGGTGAAATGATCATCAGGTATGACTATCAGGCTTTTTCGATGCAAAACTTCGGGGGCATATCACGCTATTTCACGCAAATAATTCGTCGCATTGCCGCCCTGCCGGGTATCAGCGTTGAATTGAATATTTTATTTTCACATAATCACTATCTTTTAGAATTGCCCGAATATTCCCATATCAGATGGTTTGAGAATAGAACATTTCCAGGGCAGTCCAAACTATTAAGAATATTTAAGACAGTAAACAAGTTGCAGAATATAATGGACCTGAATAAAAGTAATTTCCATGTATATCATCCAACGTATTACAATGTGGAATATTTGCCATTTATTGATAAAAGGCCGTTCGTTCTGACTGTTCATGACATGATCCATGATATTTATCCAGAATTTTTTAGAAATCAAAAAATTACGAATCAAAAAAAGATACTCATGGAAAAAGCTTCAAAGATCATTGCTGTTTCTGAATCGACAAGAAATGACATCCTGCGGTTTTATCCTGAAATTGAAGATAAACTCGAGGTAGTCTATCATGCAAATTCTCTTGATCCGGAAAAAAATATTAAAGCAGCGGAAGGACTTCCTGAAAAATATATTCTATTCGTTGGTGACAGGAAGATATATAAAAATTTTAATTTTTTTATACGCAATAGTGCGGAATTTTTTAATGAGGATGACTCTTTGTCCATTGTCTGCGCTGGAGGTGGGTCGTTTTCACAAAGCGAAATACAATTGCTGAAGGAGCTTAACCTGATTAACAGGGTCACACATGTCCCGGCAAAAACAGATAACGAGCTGGTGAATTTATATTCGAACGCCCTCCTTTTCGTTTTCCCTTCGGTCTATGAGGGTTTCGGTATTCCAATTCTGGAAGCTTTTGCCTGTGGATGTCCGGTTCTTGCAAGCAATGCAAGTTCACTTCCCGAGGTTGGCGGCAATGCAGTAGCTTATTTTAATCCTCATGACAGCATATCCTTCAAGGATTCTTTTCGTTCATTGATGGAAAATTCAGCATTGAGAAAATCACTAAAAGAAAAAGGCCTTGAACGGTTAAAAAATTTTTCCTGGGAAAAAACAGTAGATAAAACCATCGCTATTTATAATAGCGTTCTTTAATACATGGCAATTTAGGACATTTGTTATGAAAATGAAAAAAGCACTCATAACCGGAATCACCGGCCAGGACGGCTCCTACCTGGCCGAACTGCTGCTCGAAAAAGGATACGAAGTGCACGGTATCAAGCGCCGCTCTTCGTCATTCAATACCGAGAGGATCGACCATATTTACCAGGACCCGCACGTTGAGAACGCCCGATTCATTCTTCACTACGGCGACCTGACCGATTCGAGCAACCTGACCAGGATAATACAACAGGTACAACCCGACGAGATATACAACCTGGGGGCGCAGTCCCATGTCCAGGTTTCATTCGAGGTGCCCGAGTATACGGCTGATTCGGACGCGGTGGGCACGCTCCGGCTGCTTGAATCAATACGCCTGCTCGGCCTTGAAAAAAAGACCAGGTTTTATCAGGCGTCCACCTCGGAGCTTTACGGCATGGTTCAGGAAATCCCCCAGAAAGAGACGACGCCGTTTTATCCCCGCAGCCCGTACGGGGTCGCCAAGCTCTACGGCTTCTGGATCGTGAAGAATTACCGGGAATCGTACGGCATGTACGCCTGCAACGGCATTCTGTTCAACCACGAAAGCCCCCGGCGCGGCGAGACGTTCGTGACCAGAAAGATAACCAGAGCAGCTGCCAGGATAAGAATGGGATTGCAGGATACGGTGTATCTGGGAAACCTCAACGCAAAGCGCGACTGGGGATTCGCCGGCGACTATGTCGAGGGTATGTGGCGCATGCTTCAGCAGAACGAACCGGATGATTTCATCCTCGCGACCGGGGTCACCACAACTGTCAGGGATTTTGTTGACATGGCGTTCAGGGAGGCGGGCATCGAGCTCGCCTGGGAAGGAAGGAACGAAAATGAAAAGGGGAGGGACGTGAAGACCGGGAACATAGCGGTGCAGGTCGATCCCCGGTATTTCAGGCCTGCGGAGGTTGATATCCTGATCGGAGACCCGACAAAAGCGCGGCAAAAGCTCGGATGGAAGCCGAAAGTGTCTCTGCCCGAACTGGTGAAAATGATGGTCTTTACTGATCTTGAAATTGCAAGAAGGGACGTCCACTTGAAAAAAGGTGGTTTTGAGATCAATGACTGCCATCAATAAGTCCTCAAAGATATATGTTGCCGGCCATCGCGGGCTCGTGGGTTCGGCCATTGTGCGAAAGCTCAGTGAGAAGGGATACGGGAATATCATCACGCGTACACACGCCCAGCTGGACCTATCCCGGCAGCTCGATACCGAACGTTTTTTTGATGCAGAGAGGCCTGAGTATGTCTTTCTCGCTGCTGCAAAAGTCGGCGGAATTCTCGCCAATAACACCTACAAGGCCGATTTCATCTATGACAATCTTGCAATCGCGACCAATGTCATTCACGCTTCACACGGGTCCGGAGTGAAAAAGCTGCTCAATCTCGGCTCGTCGTGCATTTACCCGAAATACGCGCCCCAGCCCATGAAAGAAAACATGCTTCTCACCAGCGAGCTCGAGCCGACCAACGAAGCGTACGCCATAGCCAAGATCGCGGCGATCAAGCTGTGCCGTTATTTCAACGAGCAGTACGGGACCAATTTTATCTCGGTCATGCCCACGAACCTCTACGGGCCGAATGACAATTTTGACCTCATGGATTCGCACGTTCTTCCTGCGATCATGAGAAAGATGCACCTGGCCAGATTGCTGACCCACGGGGATTATGGCTCGATCGTGAAAGATTTTTTGAAGTTCGGGAATGCGGCGGTAGCTGTTGACAATAGGGAAATCACGATTCATTCCAATTCCACAAAGGACGACATTTGTAAGGTTCTGGATTTTTTTGGCATCAGGATCGAGCAGGCTTCTGGTGCTGTTAAAGCGGAGAACCGGGAGCATGAAGTATCCTTGACTCTATGGGGAAGCGGGTCGCCGTTCAGGGAATTTTTACATGCCGACGATCTTGCCGAATCGGTGATTATGCTGATGGAAAATTGTGATTACTCCGAAACCGGTGAATTTGTCAATATCGGCTCAGGGACCGACCTGTCGATACGGGACCTGGCAGGGATCGTCAAAGAAACGGTCGGCTTTACCGGCAGACTGCTTTTTGATTCGACAAAGCCTGACGGCACCCCCAAGAAACTGCTCGATGTGACGAAAATTCATGATCTGGGATGGAAGCATTCCATTGAACTTCGTGAAGGTATAAGGCATTTTTACAGGTGGTATTGCGAGAGCTGAGACCGGGATGGCTTCTTTTGTCTGGAAAAGCGATATTATATCCGGTGTTGCAATGCATGTGCTGCATCAATTATAATTGCGTAATATAATGCTTCTTGATCCTGTGAAAAATTCCCAGTAGACCGATTGTTTCAAGAACGTTTTTCATGAATGACTCGGACATCTTGAACAGCATATAGCGTATTGCATGATGGTACATGAAGTTGTTTTTGATGATATTATACGTCTCGATCCTCGCCGACAGCCTGGCGCTCGCCCCCCCGGAATGGAAAATTGTCACCGGTATGTCGATGTTGATGAAGGCATATTTGTTTTTTATCAGTCTGCAAAAAAGGTCGAAGTCAGCAGAATAGGAAAAGAGAGTATTGAAGCCCCCGTGTTCCAGTAAAACCGATTTTTTGAAAAAGGTCGCCGGATGGGGAGGCTGCTGGCCCCAGGTGAGTCTTTTTTCATTGAATTCGCGGGTGATCTTTTTCTGTATGCTCAGCTTCGAGTAATTGAGAATGATCCCGCCGAATATGAACGCCACATCAGGGTGTTCGAGATAGACTTTCTGTATGCTTGACAAAACTTTATCGTTTGCAAGATAGTCTCCTGAATTAAGAAAGAGAACCAGCTCGCCGGAGCCCGCCTTTATCCCTTTGTTCATCGCTTCATAGATTCCGTTGTCGTGCTCGCTGATGATAATATCGATTCTATCGCGGTATTCGTTGATAATGTCGAGGGTTCCGTCAGAGGAAGCGCCGTCGATAATTATATATTCCCTGGAAGGCAGGTCCTGCTCGAGTACCGTCGAAATGGTCTTCCTGATGTTTTTTGCATCGTTCCTGACAACGGTGATAACCGAAATCATGGGGTTAGTGGTATTTGTTGAAAGCATGGAGATATTATTCTATCAAATATTGTTTTGTCACGTTATTTTTATAATTTTGTATACCTTTAGGGATGCTGAAAGGGTAATCGGTCATGGGGCTACTGGCTTGCTTGATTTATGAAAATATGCGCTGTTTTTTAAAAGCAGAGCCCTTGAATTGAGAATAAACATAAAAAGATATTCCCATGAGGTGAAATATTCCTTCACCAGTCTCATTTTTTCAATACGGTCTTTGTTCGCATCGTCGCTGAAACCCCCTTTTAAAAACCGCGTGACCTCGAGATTGATGTAGAGGGAATTTTTTTTGTTTTTAAAGTAATAGCGCAACAGCCAGTCGTAGTCCGCCTTGATATTGTAATCGGTATTGAACAGGCCGATCTGGGAAAAAAGCTCCTTTTTGAACAAGATCGATTGATGGCAGATGGTCTTTTTTAAAAGGAAATGCCTGCTCATTTTTTTGTGTTTCTGAATGACTCTCTTGCCGTCAGACTCGATGACTATCACATCACCGAAGATCAGACTGATATTTCCGGGAAAATACCGGCTCAGCTTGGACAGCACGTGTTCATCATGAAATTCATCGCCTGAATTCAGAAAGAAAACCCACTCGCCCGTGGCGTTGTTGACGCCCTTGTTCATGGCGTCATATATGCCTTCATCGTGCTCGCTTATGATCAGGTCTATATGGGGGGAATATTTTTCAATGACATTCAGGGTGCCGTCATTGGAAGAACCGTCTATGATGATGTATTGGATAAAAGGATAGGTCTGGCTGAGGACGCTTTTTATCGTTCTTTCGATATTTGCTTCGTCATTTTTCACCACGGTAATGATGGTAATGAGATCGCTTTTTTTATGTTTATTCATCGAATTCATTATAGATTTTTTACCCGGCGCGCCTGTGAATGATAAGCCCTCTTGCTATTGTACGCATTTCCTGCGGCTTGCTCTTTTCGGTTGAACAAAATTTTAATGAAAAAAGAAAGCAAAAGAGTGTTCACCAAATCGAGTATATCATAAAAGTGCATCTGTTTTTTGCAAGCATTAATATTAAAAATTTTATATGTTTTCTGAATGACGGTTTTCAATCTCAAAATTACTAAAAATCCACTGAATACCATTTTATTCTACCGGGATTATTAAGAAGTGCAAGATTAATTTTACAAAATCAGGTATTTGTATAATCCGGTCTTGCAGGGGAAGACAAAAATATGTCTCTTTTTACTATGCGTTTTTTCTGGATCTCTTTACGTCTGGCGAGCGCAAATGGAAGATTGATGAGGAAAAGCCGATACCCCTGAAAAAAAGCCCATATCGGGCCGAAATTGCGTCTGCTGACCGCTTGTTTGAGAGATTTGAGAATGGTGAACAGGGGATAAACCGTCATCGCCGCAATCATATTGAATGGACTGTAGTTTTTAACGATGGTGTACAGGTGCGCATAATAGGTGTCCCTGAATTTTTTTGCGTATTTTTCATTAGCCGTACGTTCGCCGATCCCGATATGGACCTGGTTCGTGTCCGCATAGAGATAGTTCGTATAACCGAACAGGCCCAGGCGTATCCCGAGATCATTGTCGTCGCCGCCGAATTTCAGGTGGTCGTCATATCCGCCGATTTCGCGCCAGAGCGATTTTTTTATGAATATCTGCCCGCCGGTGGCCGGGATCGGTGAGCCGTGATATCTTCGAATCTGATCAAGGGTAATTTTTTTCACTTCCCGGATGAAATAGTAGCTGAAATACGTGCCGTAGCGGCTTGATTTGTCTATCCCCCTGTCATGCACCGCAAGGCCGAGCGCCCCGATTCCGGGCAGTGTTTCATACATTGAGACGAGTTTTGAAAGGATATCCCTGTCGGTGATGATCACGTCATTATCGAGCAATAGAACATAATCTCCTGATGCTTGAGAAATGGCGTAATTACAGGCGTAGTTTTTTTCCCTGTACCGGGGACTGCGGATCAATCTGATCCTGGGGATGCCGGAAATATAGCCGATACTTCCATCAGAGGACCCGTTATCCGCGACAATCAATTCATAATCCGGGTAATTCATGCAAAGAAGCGGCGGGATGGTCTCTTTTAGATAATCAATGCCGTTGAAATTGATCATGACAATGCTTATGAAGGGTGCTTTTATCATGGTATAGCTCAATTATTTTACTTGCATAAACAGTGCATTAATGAAATTATTATAGACAAATATCTTTTTGTATCATAATGTGCTATATTACTGCTATCGGGCAAAGCGTATAAATTTAATTGAATATTGATAAGAGATCTTCCTTAAAATCAATAAAATAATGAATACTCCAGTACAGAAAATTGGTTTCAAGACCGTTGATGTCGTTTTTCCGAAAGATTCTGAATCCATATTCAATAATTCTGTCAAAACATTCGGCGGCGCAACGGTCCAGCTTTACAATTTCGCCCGCGAATTGAGCAAGTATCACCATGTGAACGCTCTTGTCAACGAGTATGAAAATATCAATTTCCAGGACCATGAGGATTTGAATATTCTTTTTACTTTTAACGAGAAAGACAATTTTTTGTTTAAAGTCGTCAAATTTCATTCCGCGGTGCGCAAATCAAAACCGCAGGTGATAATTCAGAGAGGGCTGTCCCTTTTTTCCTCTTTTCTGGCCATATACTGCTATTTTTTTGAAATTAAATTCATCTTCATGTTCGCCCACGACAGGGAAGCCCGTGGCCGTTTTCAGAGAAACAACAGAAAAAACCTGCTATATCCCGTACTGTTGAAATTTGCGACTTCTCTGATAGTCCAAAACGGCTATCAGCGCGACCATCTGCCCCCGGAGGTGAGCCATAAGGTCAATAAAATCAAAAACGGTTTTCAAATAAACAAGAATGACATGTGCATTAAAGACGGCGTGCTCTGGGTCGGGCGTCTCGAACCATGGAAAAGGCCCGAAATACTGCTCGATCTGGCCGAGAAATTGCCCGACAAAAAATTCATCATGATTGCGCCGGTCGTAAAAAAGCATGAGAGCTATGCCGAAGAAATTTACGCCAGGGCGGCGGGCCAGCCGAATGTCGAAGTGATCAAATTCGTCAATCATAACGATATCGACCGGCATTTCAAGTGCGCCAGGCTTTTTGTCAATACATCGCTGGAGGAGGGGTTCCCGAACACTTTCATCCAGTCATGCAAGAACAACACCCCGATCGTTTCTCTGAAGGTGAACCCAGACAATTGCATAACGCGCTTCAACCTGGGATTCTGCTGTGACGACAATTGCGATCTGCTGCTGTCGTGCACCGAAAAGATCCTGTCGGATGACGCACTTTTCAGAACCATTTCCAGCTCAGTGTACACATACGCCAAAGAAAACCACAGCATCGAACAAAACGTGAAGATGCTCCAGAAACTCATATAATTCTCTATAAAATATTGTTGATCTATTAATATCCACCCCTGCATATCTGTTTCCATGGCCCGTGTCTCATCCGGCGGGCGATTCAATAATGAAAAATAAAACGAACAATTCGGCGGATTTGATTTTAGAGGCGCGCGGCATTTCAAAGAAATTCGGGCAGCAGCGGCTTTTCCGCGATATCAGCCTCAGGATCGAAGCCGGGCATTCGCTTGCAGTGACCGGCCCCAACGGTTCCGGGAAATCCACGCTTCTTCGGGTTCTGGCCGGACTTCAGCGGCCAGACGCGGGAGAGGTGGCCATACACGGTAAAAAGACCGCGGGCGCCCATGGACTCGGCGATATCGGCCTCATGGGGCCGCTTGTGGTCCCTTACAGGGAGCTTACTGCAAGAGAGAACATACTCTTCGCCGCCAGGGATGACCGTGACCGGGATGCCCTGTTCGCGATGCTGGAAGATTTCGGACTCGGTCCCCATGCGGACAAACAGGTGGGGTCCTATTCGACCGGGATGATACAGCGGCTCAAGTTCTGTCTGGCCCTCGCCGGCGACCCCTCACTTCTGTTTCTGGACGAGCCCGGCTCGAACCTCGATGAGCCAGGGAAGAAAAAGCTTTACAGCGCCATCGGGTCGATGAGCGGGAAAATAATAGTGATAGCGACGAATGACCGTAATGAATTCGCGCTGTGCGAAAGGGAGCTGCGCCTTGGTCAGTGACATCATACGCAATCTGAAAAAAGACCTTGTCATAGAATTCCGGACAAGGGTCTCGTTCGCGATAAGCCTGGCCTTCGCCGCAATATCCACGATCGCCATAAGCCTCGTGTCCGGAGGCGCTCCCTTCACTGATCTTGTTTACTCGGTTCTGTTCTGGCTGATTCTTTTCTTCAGCGCGATGAACGGTCTGGCGCATGTGTTCACCAGAGAGGAAGAGGAGGGCACCTCTCTTTTCCTGATGCTGAATTCCGGTTCAGACTCGATCTTCCTCGGCAAGCTGGTGTTCAACGCGGTGTTTTTTTTGATCCTCG
>JAKLIV010000299.1 GCA_022709405.1 Spirochaetota bacterium | reverse complement strand
GAATTTTAGGGAGAAAGGCCGTGAAGATGAAAAAAAAGATATCAATAATCCTTCCGCTCGCCATGGCGGCTTTCATGGCATTTGTCATACCGTTTTCCTGCTCAAAAAAAGACAAGTCGATAAACCTTCTGTTCGGGAACCTCGATAAATCCCCGCTGGCCGAACAGGATGAAACCGCAAGGGCCTGTGAAATACAGGACACGTTCAGGAAGATATTCGACCTGTACAAGGACAGGGTCGTGTTCATCACCACCGAGCAGATCGTCAGGGTCAGGCCGCATCCCTTTTTCGACGACCCGTTCATGAGGGAATTTTTCGGCAGGACCCAGCCCCAGTACCAGAAAAGGCAGGGTCTCGGGACCGGGTTCATCCTGTCGGAGGACGGTTACATTTGCACGAACCATCACGTCATAGCCCAGGTCGACACCGTCAACGTGAGCATCGACAGCAAGACATACAAGGCCGAGATAATCGGATCCGACGAGAGGACCGATATCGCGCTCCTCAAAATCAAATCGGGCGTAAAACTGAAGCCTGTCTACTTCGGCGACTCCGACAAGGTCCACGTGGGGGACTGGGCCATCGCCATCGGCAACCCGTTCGGGCTCGACCGCACGTTCACCGTGGGAGTGATCAGCGCGACCGGAAGAAAGGACGTTGACATGATGGGCGGTTCACACATCCAGACCGACGCTTCGATCAATCCCGGGAACTCGGGCGGACCGCTGATCAACATCTACGGAGAGGTCGTGGGCATAAACAGGATGATCTATTCGCAGAGCGGCGGCGACATGGGCATCGGGTTCGCGATTCCGATCAACACGGCGCGCTCCATCCTCGAGCAGCTCAAGCATTACAAGAAGATCAAACGCGGCTTCATCGGCGTGAGCATCGTGCAGCTGACCGAAGATTACGCCAGGGACCTCGGCCTGAAATCGGCCCAGGGCGCCTTCATCGGCGAGGTGATCAACGGCGGCCCGGCGCAAAAAGGCGGGATCAAGGTCGGCGACGTTATCCTGAAAATAGACAACACGCCGATAAAGGACTTCAACGACCTTCTTACGATAGTGAGTGAAACGCCCATAGGAAAGACGCTCAGGCTGAACGTCTGGAGAAACGGCAGGGAAATAATCCTGAACGTCAGGGTTGCCGAACGGCCCTGACGGCGGCAGATCCAGGCCGCACATGGAGAAAAGGCCGGAAGCCGGCGCCTTTCACCGGGAAGCATCCCGTTGAAACGATCTTCTCTTCGTGAACCGCTTTACCGGCATCGCGCGGTCCAGGCCGTATTTTTTAATTGCGGATGAAGGCAGCGGCACGATGTCCCATTTTTCGGCGCTCTGGCCGGTCGCTTCGAGGAAGTCCGGAAAAGACAGCCACCGGTAATACGTGACAGCCAGTTCATCGGCGCTGATTTCCAGGTCCACGAACCCCCAGGAAAGCTCGCCGTACACGTGGTTCTCCCGCGTGAAATCATCGTCCTGATACAACCCCACCGATGAATTCCCGTCGTGCGACCATTCCTTCCACCGGTTCCTGTTTCTCGTCATGACGTATCCGTCAAGCCTCGATCCCCCGGTGCCGCACACGACGTACCAGGTGCCGCCCCAGGGCTCGTCGCGGTCGGCATGAAACGAGTCGAACGAATGGTCGTGGCCCGCAAGCACCAGGTCGACGCGGTATTTTTTGAACAACGAACGGTACTGCCTGATCAGCATCTTGTTCATGTTGAAATCGCCGGTGCTGAACAGGGGAAAATGGATGGCCGCGATCAGCCATTTCCTGTCGCGGTTTTTTTTCAGGTCCTGTTCGGCGAAGCGCAGCTGACCCATGCCGCTTGAAACACACGGCCCGTCCTCCGAGACGAAGATGCCGTCAAAGGCGTGGAGCACCAGCACA
>JAKLIV010000298.1 GCA_022709405.1 Spirochaetota bacterium | reverse complement strand
CCTTTTCGGCGTGGACCTCGCACGCGGCAATTTCAATGTCGAGCCAGATGCGGAACTTGTTCTCGAGCTCCCAGATACCGGAGATTTCCGGTCGTGAATATCGGTCGATCATGGCGTCCTCTTAATATGGTCGTTCGGCTGCGCCGGGGGATGCCGGCGGGGCTGATGCACGAAAATGGAGAATCCTGCCCGGTGGTGATTGTGGGCGGGCAGGGCTATTTATCAAGTTATTTTTGTTGCTCTGAGCAAGAATATGACAGAATGCTTCCGGGCCAGGCTTCCCCTGTATGCCCCCTAGAATCCGATATAGAAACCCTCGTTCTGGCGTGCAAGTTGCTTCAGGAAGTCGACCGCATCTGAGTCTTCCTGGTTGCGGAATTCGGTGCCGACACCAACGGTGAAGATTTTCTTGCCTGACGTGTTCTGCTTTTTAATCGATTGAAGAAGCGAATCCTTTGTCATGATTTTTTTTCTGATTGAATCAGGCTGGCCGTCGCTGAACAGGATCACACCCTCGGCGTCGCTGTATGTTTTACTGCCGAGTACGAACTTCATGACGGCTTCAGTCGGAGTGTCGTGATACGGCTGGAGGCAGGCGATTTTGTTGTAGAAACCCTGCTTGTCTTTTTCCGAGGTCACGTTCACCAGCCTTCCTTCCAGATATCCGTATTTGTAACAGGTGAGATTCGGATTGTCGTAGGCTTCGTCCCTCAACTCGAATTTTCTGCATTCCGGGCCAGGGCCGGGTTTAATCACGAATTCGGGATAAATGTTTCTGTTGATGTTTTCGGTGAATGCGGGAAAGAAAACGATATCGATCCAGTACCGCTCGTCCATTGCCGCAATGAACATCTTGAGGGCGGCCTTGACCTGCGAAAGCCGATCTTCTTTGTATTTATTGTTTTCCGCCGACATGCTTCCTGAAAGGTCGATGACCATCACGATTTTATGAGGAATTTTAAAGGCGATCAGTTCATCCATTGCTTCCGGGGTCTGAAACAGTTCTTTTTTGATTTCGGATACTTTTTTAATGGCTTCGAGGAATTTTTCGGCGGTCGCATCGATCGCTTTGGTCATCATGGAGATTTTTTCCACGGTCTCCGGCTGTCGCGTCTGGTATTTCCGCAGCTCCTGCTTCGCCTCCTTGAGCTCTTCGGTGGTTTTGTGAAGCTCGTCCGACGCAGTAATCAGTTCAGATTTGACATCCTGGCAGGTCATTGATTCGACGCCTATTTTCTGGGTCAACAGCAATATCATTACGATCATCACCGCGCCAAGGGCACCGGTCATGACGTCCAGCATGGATAAATTGAAGATATTGATTTCCCGATTAATGCGCTTCATCGTTCGTTCCTACTTGACTTTAAGCCTATTGATAAGATTCGTGAGCACATATTTTCCGGATCTATTCAGGACTTCCTCTTCTCCTTTCTGGACTACATGCAGGATGAAGACCAGTACCGCGCTCAGAGCAAGTGCCACAATGGTAGTCGAAAAGGCGAATCCGAGGTTGGAGGTTATCATCCTGAACTGTTCCACCTTGTCGGCATGGGCGCCAAGGAATTTATTGATGTCAAGTCCTCCCATGGTGTCTGCAATACCGACAACGGTTCCAATAAAGCCGAGAGTGGGTATGACCCAGACTATATAGCGCGTCATGGCATATCTGAGGTCCAGACGGTGAATATTGAGATCAAGAGTGCTGTTCAAGACTGATATGGTATCGCTTACCGAATGGGAATTGAAATATTGAATAATGCAGGTATTGATAAGATCAGGTAAAAATGCCTCGGCCCTTCCTGCGGCGTTTGCAACATTCACACGGATGGTTTCGATTGTCTTGTCGTCGCTCAGAGCGGCACCATCTTCTTCTGGAAGAAACCCTGATTTTTTCAGGAAAACATTTTCTTCATA
>JAKLIV010000297.1 GCA_022709405.1 Spirochaetota bacterium | reverse complement strand
GATTGGGCCTGGCGTTTTCCATGATGTCGACCATTTCGAACAGCATGTCCCATACCATCTCGGGTTTGCGCCTGAAGGACTCTATCGAGGCGTATACCGACGGATCGTATTTTTCCCACAGGCCGCCCGAGCTGCGGAAATCGGGTATTCCGCTTTCGACCGAAATGCCAGCTCCGGTCAGCGCGATGGTGCACTTCGAGTTTCTGATGGCTTCAGCTGCCCTGAAAAAAAGATCCTTCATTGTATTCTCCGGGCAATACATTTGTCCCGGCCGCGATGTATGTCAATTAAAAACCGGCAGTCTGATTAATTATTGACAATAATAACACCCCCGCCCATAACCAGACAAATCACCAGGGAGTCAGCCATGAGAGTCAGATTCGCGCCAAGCCCCACAGGGTACATCCACATCGGGAACGTCAGGACCGCCATCATCAATTACCTTATCGCGCAGAAGACCGGCGCCGTGATGGTGCTCCGCATTGAAGACACCGACATGGAACGAAGCACCGTCGAGTCCGAAAAATCAATCATGGAAGACCTGAAATGGCTCGGCATCCGCTGGCAGGAGGGACCGGACGTGGGAGGAAACCACGGCCCGTACCGGCAGTCGGAGAGGTTCGGCATATACCGGGAATACACCGAGAAGCTCCTTGCGCAGGGGGACGCCTACCACTGCTACTGCTCGCAGGAGGAGCTTGATGCGATGCGGGCCGAGGCCGAGAGCAAGGGCACGGCTTTCACCTATAACGGGAAATGCCGCAATCTCACCCCGGAACAGAAAAAGAAGCTCGAGGCCGAGGGGCGCAGGCCCACGGTGCGGTTCCGCGTTCCCGACGGCGAGACCGTTTCGTTCAGGGACCACATAAAAGGCCCGGTCACGTTCAGCAGCGAAAACATCGGCGGGGACTTCATCATCGTCCGCTCGGACGGGACCCCAATATACAACTATATCGTCACCATCGACGACACGCTGATGGGCATCACGCACGTGATCCGGGGCGAGGACCATCTTTCGAACACGCCCAAGCAGATACTGGTCGCCCGCGCGCTCGGCCTGAATGTGCCCGAGTACGCCCACCTGGCGCTGGTCCTCGGGCCCGACCGCACCAAGCTCAGCAAGCGTCACGGCATAACCTCCCTGAATCTGTACCGCGAGGAAGGATATCTCCCCGAGGCCCTGATCAACTATCTCGCGATGCTCGGCTGGGCCTCGGATACCGGCGAGGAGATCATCCCCATAAAGGACATCATCGCCCAGATCGACATCACGAACCTCGCCAAGAGCGCGGCCATCTTCGATTTTCAGAAACTCAAATGGATGAACGGAAAGCACCTGCGGGAGCTTCCGCTCGACCGGGCGACGGACCTGTTCACGCCATTCATCGCAAAGGCCGGATACGACGTCTCCGACAGGAAATTCATCGAGAGAATCGTTTCGGTCGTCCAGGTCAAATGCGAGGTGCTTTCGGACATAGGCAGGCTAGCCGGCATTTTCATGGAGGATGCTCCGGAGCCGGACGACGAGGCTGCGGCGATGCTTCGTTCGGAGGAAGGCAGGCAGGTCATCGAGGCCGCAGCCGCGCTTTTCGCCGGAGAAATAAACGCGGGGAATTTCGCCGAGAGCCTGGTAAACGCGGTGAAAGACAGGACCGGGCTCAAGGGTAAAAAACTCTTCATGCCGCTGCGCGCCCTGATAACCGGCAGACTCCAGGGCCCGGAGCTCGACCAGGCGCTTCCGGTCATCGGGTTCGAACGGGTAAGTAAAAGGATCGAGCGCTGTCGCAAGACATTTTGCTGAAACGCCCCGGTGGGTCAGAAAATACCGAAAGCGAGTATCACCGAACCCGACACCCCCGAAAGATCGAAGCCGCGGACTCCGTCCTTTTCTCCCCCGTAGCAGAACCGGTACGACAGGCCGAAGCCGATCCGCATGAATTT
>JAKLIV010000296.1 GCA_022709405.1 Spirochaetota bacterium | reverse complement strand
AGGTTTATCGACTTGTCTTTTTTTGAGCAGGAAAACGGTATGACAAATGCCATGAAAGCCGCCATGGCGAGCGGAAGGATTATTGATATCTTTTTTTTCATCTTCACGGCCTTTCTCCCTAAAATTCGTCCTTTTTATATCGGTTTTCCCTTTCTTTTTGTTTTTCGGCCTGGTTTTTAAATAACAGCTCATAGTTGGTCGAGTCATCATAGTTGATCTGGTCCATATCGACCCTGTTGCCGCTCGGCTTTTTCGCGCACGAAAAACCCGGCATGATGAGGCACAGGCCGAGCAGTGCGGTCACGGCGATGCGGGCGGATGATTTGTTCATAATGAATACCATATTGGCTGCCTGTTTTAAGGATTAAACGAGGCCGGAATTTGTTCAAGTATTTTTATTGCGCTTGCCGGATATTCATGATATTTTCGGATTCGTTCCGATTTGAATCTGGAGGATCCCCGATGATATCATTTATCGATCATGTGGCGGTTGCGGTCAGGGATTACGAGAAGGCGCGGGATTTTTTCACAAAGATTTTCGGCGCGCGCCCGGAGGTGGGAGCGCCGGACCCCGGCATGGGATATTTCTGGCACACGTACTCGCTCGGCTCCCTGTCGAGGTTCGAGCTTTTAACGCCCCGCGGCCCGAAAAGCTTTCTCGACAATTTTCTGTCTGACAGGGAGGGCGGGGTGCACCATATCACCATGCGCACCGACAGCATCGTGAAGGCGAAGGAGCGCCTGGAGAAGTTCGGCGTTCCGTATTTCGGCTACAACGACCGGTATTCCGGCTGGAAGGAGCTGTTTATCCATCCCCGGGACGCCTTCGGAGTCCTGATCCAGATCGCGGAATTCATCCCGGACGAATGGCTGTCGGCGGATTCAAAATTCCCTGAAGGAAAGAAGTTCAGCGTTGAGAAAACAGGCGACGGGGCGCTGCTTCGGCTTGCACATCCGGCCGGTGGCGCGGTTGAAATATCTCTTGACAATGCCGAAATCGACGAGCTATATATGGAATTGCGCAAAGCGGTCTCTGCCAGAGAATAGTTTATTCGGTTGAACCCGGCCTAACAGCGCTCAAAAAAACACTGTAAGGCGGGCGTTATGTCCGGTTAGATGTTGAAAATGCTGCGATACGTGTTATTTTTAATATAGAATTGCGATGGAGGCGCGGTCTTTGATGAAAGGTTTGCAAAGGGTTTTATCAACGGCTGTATTATTTTGCTTTATGCTCCTGGGCGGCGAGGCTTACGCCCAATCGGTATTCCTGAAGGACGGCTCAATCGTTGAAGGCAAAATCGTCACTGAAAACGATTCATTTTTGACAATAAAAGAGGGCGCCGAGAAAAGGAACATTAAACGAAGCGATATAATCCGCACGGTCTACAACAATGATTACAAGAACAGGGTCAATGTAGTCCTCATGGACGGCAGGATAATCAAGGGATATGTGGTGGAGGAGAGCAAGGATTGCTATATCGTCCGTAAATATCTTGATTCGACAAAGGAGCTCAAGCTGGAAAAATCGAAGATAAACGGCATCCTCAAGGACGATGTCGCGATCAAGAAGGACCAGCCTGAAGACGACACCGGCGACGATCCAGGTGAAAGCGCTGCGCCTTCGCCGGTCGTCATCAGTACCGACAAATCGGTATACGCGCCCAAGGAAAATATTATCGTCAAGTATTCGAACATGCCGGGCGGGCGATACGACTGGATTTCCCTGGCGAAGAAGGATAGTCCCGATGATAATTATGAGACGTATTATTATACAAGCCGAAGAACCGAAGGAGAGCTGGTTTTCAAAAAGGGGCTTCCCGCTCCCGGGGATTATGAAGTTCGCGTATACCTTGACTGGGCGATGGGAAGCTACAAGGTGAGCAAGAGGTATCCGTTTAAAATCAAGGGAAAGTGACCCGCAGTGTCATGGGCCGATAAGGCTTTTTAAGCATCAGACGGACAAGGGAGGGAAGACTGATGAAGATAAGGACAGATGTCAGCGACGCGGTGTACCGTCAGCCGAAAAGCCTCATACAGGAAAGAGGCGTCGAA
>JAKLIV010000295.1 GCA_022709405.1 Spirochaetota bacterium | reverse complement strand
AAAACTGGCCTGAACCATAGAGCGCATAAAAATCCGGCAGACCGGTAACAGATCATTTGATTTTATTTTCTTATCATGATAAAATACACTGTTATCAAGGAAACGGTTTCCGTCAAGTATATAAATTGAAATCCTTCTGGAACGGGCTCTCCAGGATGGGGAGAATTGTAAATCGGGTTAAGCAATTGTGAGGATTATAGATGGAAGACGCCACCTATGTGAAAAAGCTCATCGATCACGCTGCCGGGTTTGAAATTGACCGCATCAGGGACGCGGACATAAACAGGTTTTACTCTCCTTTCGAGGGCTCTCCCAAAAAGCATCCAACCGACGAAAAAATCCTGGTGCTGATTGCGGAGCCGTTCTCCCGCAGAAGCCGGTTTTACGAATTCTCGATAGAATCCATCGGCGCCATTGAAGAAATCGGCACTATAACTTCAGAAAAGGGCGACAGCGCATACATGATAAGGGTCTGGATCAAAAAAGGCCTCACCGCGCTTAAAACCGAACCTTTTGTCGTCGAATAAACAGGACATGTCATGGACCAACTCATTCAGGTACTTTATCAGGCCGCACCATATGTTCATTTCGTCTCATTCGGTCTTCTCCTGCTTGCCGGGTTGAGCCTGCCGGTATCCGAGGACCTGGTCATCATAATATCCGCCTCGATTGCGGCGACGGTCATGCCCGAGAACACGGTCATCATTTTCATCGGCTGCTTTTTCGGCGCATTTCTGAGCGACTGGATTCCGTATCTGATCGGACGTTTCGGCGGTCCCAGGCTTCTGAAGACACCATTTTTCGCCGGAATATTCAAGCGCGAAAAAATTGATTTAATCGAGACCTACTTCCGGAAATACCAGGTTAAAACGATCTTTTTCGGCAGATTCATTCCGTTCGGCGTGCGCAACGCGCTTTTTTTCACGGCCGGGCTTTCCGGAGTCAGGTTCCACAAGTTTCTGATGATTGACCTGTGCGCACTCGCCCTTACATCGACCATACAGTTCAGCATCGGATATACGCTCGGTGACAACTTCCGCGACATTTTCCCTTACCTGAATCGTTACAAGCTCATCATAATATCGCTTCTGACGGCCTTCATTCTGTTTTGGGTCGTCAAGAACAGGATCGCCGTCGCCGATCAGAAAAAGAAAGGGATTTATGAATCGAAGATATAGACCTGTCGTAATGTCCATCGGGATAACATTAAATATGCTTGACTTTAGAGCGTTTACGGGCGAAAAAAAGCTGCGATGAACATCGAGAATCTGAAATATCACGCGCTGAACGCCCTGGCGGTTCTGCTTTTTTCGTTCATAACTGCGCTGACCGTCAACCAGTTCATTAAATTCGCGATCACCCCCGAATACAGCTCCCGCGTTAAGCAGGTCAGAACCGCCGAAACCAGTAAGGAAAAAAGGGATTTCGCCTTTTACAGCACCGTAATTGAATCCGGTTTTTTCAAGATCGCCGATCAGTCGAGCCCCGGCGAAGGGGGAGACGGACAGTCGCAGCCCGGCTCACTTGAAGATCTTACCCTGATGGGGACCATTACCGGGCCGGCATCGATCGCCCGGGCGCTGATCATGAAAAGGGGCGAAAGATATCCGGAAATTTTCGCCCTGTATAAAGTTAATGAAGACATAACCAATAACGTATACGGCTACACGCTCGTCTCTATCGACAACACGAAAGTCCGCGTAACTTCAGGCGAATCGAAGTATATCCTTGACATGTACGCCCAAAAAGGGCCGGGAGGGAAACAGGCCGTAAAAGCCAGCGAGGCCGACGGGTCCGGCAATTCCGTAAAGAAGAACATCAGCAGGTCTGAAATCAAGCAGAATGTCCTCAACAACATGGACAACGCTCTCAAGGGCCTCCGGGCCGGACCGTACAGGGAAAACGGCGAGATAACCGGTTTCAGACTGATTAAAATCCGCCCGTATAATATTCTTTACAAGCTGGGCGCCCGCAACGGAGACATTATCAAAAGAATCAACGGGAAAAAAATTGACAGCACGGAAAAACTCTACAAAATGTGGGAAGCGCTCAAGAGCGATGCGCGCATAAC
>JAKLIV010000294.1 GCA_022709405.1 Spirochaetota bacterium | reverse complement strand
TGTCTCCGTGCAGGGTGGCTGATGAAAAGATGAAAGAAAAAATCCCGGCCGGTCTTCGCAGGTTCGTCGTCTCTCAAAAATAGCAGCGGTTTGAGATATGAAAAGGGACATGTTTTTCTGGATATGCGTCGCATGCGGGGTGGTTATACTCGCCTTTATCCTCATTCCCCTTGTCCAGCTTTTAATCGCGCCCGCCCCGGAAATGATGAAAAAGACCATCATGGACGGAGATGTCCGGGCCGCCCTCCGGGTGAGCCTGTCAACTGCCGGCGCGGCCGCGCTGATATCGCTGGTTTTCGGCACGCCGCTCGCCTTTTTCCTGGCCAGGAATAATTTCAAAGGAAAAAAATTCATCGAAAGCGTGATCGACCTTCCGATAGTCATTCCCCACCCGGTCGTGGGTATCGCCATCCTGAGCGTCACCGGTCGCGAACACTGGATCGGCCGTATCCTGGGCGATCTGGGCGTGCGCATTCTGGGGAGCCATGTCGGGATCATTGTCGTGCTCACTTTCGTGGGAATGCCGTTTTACATCAATGCGGCCAAGCACGGGTTTGAGGCCATATCTCCCCGCATCGAATACGTATCGAGGAGCCTGGGCGCGTCCATGATCGGCACCTTTTTCAGGGTCACGTTTCCGCTCGCTTTCAGGAGCATGCTGATGGGCGTGATCATGTGCCTTGCGCGGGCCATAAGCGAATTCGGCGCGGTCGTCATCGTCGCGTATCATCCGATGAACGCGCCGGTCATGATATACGAGCGATTCGAGGCCTACGGCCTGGCCTATTCGCTTCCCATAAGCGTATGGCTTCTCCTGATAAGCCTTGCCATTTTCCTCGTGTTCAGAATGCTTTCCATGAACGTCAAGGGGGCCGCATGATCGTCATTGAAAACCTTTGTGTCAAGCTCCCGGGATTTTCTCTGTCTGATATCAATCTCAGAATCAAGAAGAACGATTTTTTCGTGCTCCTCGGGCCGTCAGGCGCCGGCAAGACCGTGCTGCTCGAGGCCATAGCCGGACTGGTGAAAACGGCCGCGGGGACCATCAGGGTGAACGACAGGGACATTTCGCGGCTGGCCCCGGAAAAAAGGGGCATAGGCATCGTGTACCAGGACTGCTGCCTCTTTCCGCACCTGAACGTCAGGGAAAACATCGAATATGGCCTGAGCTATCATAAAATCGAAGCGGCCAGGGCCGCCGAGCTGTTCGGCGTACTGGTAGACAAGCTCGGCCTGGGCCGCCTCCTGGATAGAAAGACGATATCATTGAGCGGCGGCGAGCGGCAGCGTGTCGCCATAGCCAGGGCTCTGATGATCGAGCCCGCGGTGGTTCTTCTCGACGAGCCCCTTTCGGCCATAGACCCGCAGTTCAGGGCCGAGCTCCAGCACCAGATGAAAAGACTGCACCATTCGACCAGGACCACGTTCATCATGGTGACCCACAATTTCTCCGAGGCGCTGTCTCTCGCCACCAGCGCGGCCATAATCAACGGCGGGAGGATTGAACAGCAGGGCGACCTGATGGAAATATTCAAAAGGCCCTGTTCGAGATTTGTGGCGGACTTCGTGGGCATGAAGAACGTTTTTCAGGCCGCTTTCGAAAAATCGCTTGCGCGCGTGAACGGAATATCAGTGCATACAGGAGCAGAGGCTTCGTCCCGGAAAGGTTATATCGCCATCAGGCCCGAGGACATCGTCCTGAGCGTGACCCGGCTCGATTCGAGCATACGAAACTCGTTCATGGGCACGGTGGATTCGGTCATCGACAAGGGCTTTACCTGCGAGGTTTGCGTTTCGGTCGGCGATACAGTATTCAATTCGCTTATAACCAGGAGTGCTCTCGTTGATCTCGGGATCGAGCCGGGCAGGGAGCTGTTCGTTTCGTTCAAGGCGACCGCGGTGCACAGCTTCTGATTAAGCCGGAAGCATGTAATCATAGAAGGATGGCCACGGAGGCGCAGAGACACACCCATTAAAGGTCGGTTCAAGCAAAAAAACAGCCTCCTGACTAAAAATAATATTTTTTAGTTAGCGCGTCTCTTGCATTGCCGTCATTCCGTCTGTCTGCTCCATTGACTT
>JAKLIV010000293.1 GCA_022709405.1 Spirochaetota bacterium | reverse complement strand
GGGGGACGATTTTGGATTCGACTGTAATGGCGGATCTGGAGTTGCATGCCGAGGGTGCTGTCATCTCGTAAAACTGGCAGGCTAAACACAACTGCAAACGACAACTTTGCACTAGCAGCCTAAGAACTGCTACGCTTTTTAGTTCTTCGCTCCTCTGGGAGTTCTATAAGGCGTCATAACACAGGGGATAGCCTGATTTCCCGCTCCCGGTCTGAGGGCGAAACAAAAGGGAGCCCGGGTTTCAAAACGGTGCCTTTTCCCGGCTTGAAATCCTGAAGGAAAAGAAAAGGATAAGCATGTAGAAGCTTCAGGTGTGTGTTGCAGGACGCGGGTTCGAATCCCGCCGTCTCCACATTCATTTCTTTATTTCGACGTAATCGTTCCTGACCAGAAACTGCATCAGTCGGTCGCTGATTTTGTCCATCAGGTGCTTCTTTATCGTGTCGGGATACCACTCGTTGATGTCATACGTGTTCTTCTGGTGATCCATAAAGCATATCTTCATCTGGGAATCGACGATCACCACGTTCGAATTGAACGTCATGATCTGCATCGTCGAGGAGGAGCCGGCTTCGACTTCGTAAATGAGCAGGCTGTCGAGCTGGTTGTCGGCGAAAATTTTCTTTATCGCCTGTTCATTGTTGCGCAGGAAAAGCGTGATCACCCCGATCGACTTGTATTTCTGATACGTGTTTTTGTCCGATAACTGGTAAAAACGGTCGAGGTCGGATTCGATGACTCCGATCGAAGCATCCACGTTTTTCACGACGACCACGTTTTTCTTCTTCGCGCTCGGCGCAATCCATGCCTCGAAATTGTTTTCCATCTCGGAATGCGTGAATTGATTGCTTCCCGGCATCCTGAAAATCACGCCCGCACTGGCGAACGACTTGATGGCGGCCGGGTCGGAGAGTTCGGTTCTGACTTTGTACTGCGAGCAGCCAAACGCCAGTGAACAGACGATAATTGCAAGCGCGGTTTTTTTCATATATGCTGTCCTGGATGCGGAATATTCGTCAGCCCTCGGGGAAATGCCTTAAAAAACTCCTGCCGGACCTCGTCACTTCTATTGAAACCGGAGAATCGTGCCCGCTTCCGAAATACCGGACCAGGCCGAAATGCTTCAGCCAGGTAAAAACGTAAAAATCCAGAAAGGATATCATGAACAGATCGTTTTTGACCGTAAACCCGGTGAGCTCGAAAAAATCGTTCGAGATCTTCTCGATTTCGGTCCTGCTTTCGGCTGCGATGACGATGTCGCGGAGTATGGACCTGTATTTCTTCAATTCCATTGCGGCTTTCGGGTTTGACGGGAACAGGCTCCCCCATGGGCAGCGGTTCCAGAACGAATCAAACAGGTCCAGAAGCAGGGAAGAATCCCCCTCATGGTTTTTGCCGGCCACGGCCCTGCCCGCCCTTACCGAAATTATGCCGGCGTTACGGAGAAGCAGCACCGTCTGCTTGATGTATATCAGCAGGAGCTCCTGGTCCCTGACCTGGATTGACAATCCCTCAATATCGGCCCGATCGACGCATTCCGCATAAAAAACAGGTTCGAGCGATCCATTTGTGACTACGTTGTTTTTACCTTCTTTGAGAATCGACAGAATCAATCGTGCGAGCCTGAGTGCGAAACAGTCCCGCAGCCCTTCATCGCAGATGCCAAAACCGGAAAGCGACGAGTAAAACTTGCCTATCGCGCTGTTTTTTTCTGAAATGGGTTTCGGCTCGTATTGGATTTCTTTTTTGCTTTCTTGTCGGCGATGAATGCAGGGGATATAATTGATCTCGGTGTCTGAATTTTCTCTTTTTCTGATCATTTGGTATTAACCGTTAAAATACTAAAGCATCATAATTTCTGAAATTATCGATTCAGGCTGATAAATTACTTTTTTTATTTCATGAATCCGGACTGACCGACAACGCACATGCAACCGGCGATTTGCTATGATCTTTAAATATATTCAAATTAATTTTAAGTCAAGATAATTCTTGATTTTTATCGTTAATATTTGCAAAAAAGATGGGCCGGATGTCACGAATTGAAAATCCGGTACACATCCTGGGGCGAGATGTTTCCCTGGGCCG
>JAKLIV010000292.1 GCA_022709405.1 Spirochaetota bacterium | reverse complement strand
TCAGCCATATGCAGTCGATGCCGAGATCAACAAGATAATCCAGGCGCGAGATCAATCCCCTGAGGTCGCCCCGTCCATCCCTGTTGGAGTCCTTGAAACCGCGGACATACAGTTCGTATATGACCGCATGTTTGTACCAGAACTGATGCCGGTTTGCGTTGTTTTCCATGTTTTATACCGCTGTTATCTGCTTGAGCACCTGTCTGCCCGCACGTGTGTCCTGTACTATGAAACGCGCTTTAGATGGGCCATACCCGACCTTCACGGTATAACCAGGTTCCGGAATCACGGCAAAAAGGTCTTCATCCGTGACATCGTCGCCTATAGCGAATATGAATTCGTATTGTTTTGATGAAAGAAGAAAATCGGCGATTTTCCCCTTGGTTATCTCCAGGCTTTTTATCTCGAGTACTTTATTGCCTTCCATTATCCCGAGGTTGTGATTTGCTATCATGTGCAGCAGGTTTCCCTTAAGCTCCATGGCGCGAATCGATGCGAGTTCCGCATCCGAGCGGCGGTAGTGCCATGTCAGCGAATATTCCTTCTCTTCAATGAATGTGCCGGGGGTTCGGTCGCAGTAGGATTCGAGTATCGGTCTGATGGTGTTTTTCCATTGCGTGTCCATGGTCTTAACCGGTTTCCATTCGTCACCGTGAAATTTCAGCCACGCCCCATGTTCGGCGATTAGGGTCAGAGGCATGCCTGAAAAATATTTTTCAAGAAATTCATGGTTTCGCCCGCTGATTATTACGATATTGTTTCTCGGGTCCGCGGATAGCTCCGTCAAGAGTTCCATAAGCTCGGCGTCGGGAACGGCGTTTTCAGGCCTGTCTTCAAAAGGCACCAGTGTCCCGTCATAATCGAGCAGCATCAACCTGGATTTGCTTTCGCGAAAATCGTCGAGCATGTGCTGCAGATTGGCTTTTATAAGCTTCTTGAACGAGTATTCCTCATCGATGGTTTTTGTATTTGAGAGCTTTTCGATGAAAGAAGAAGACCATTGAAATACGTCGTTTCTGCGCAACCTGCGCTGCATGCCGGACACACGATGGGTTTTTTCCTCTTCGGGCATGGAAAGGGCCGCGGCAATTGCGTCGGCGACCTCTTCCCTGTTGTTCGGGTTGACGATCAATGCCTCCCCGAGTTCCTCTGAGACGCCGGCCATTTCGCTCAGAATGAGTACTCCGTCGCCGTTGACCCTGGCGGCGATATATTCTTTCGCGACGAGGTTCATCCCGTCTCGCAGGGGCGTTACCAGGCATACGTCGGCGCAGTGGTAAAGAGTCATGATCATCCTGAAGGGCAGGGATCGGTACAGGTACTGTATGGGGGACCAGCTCAGCGTGTTGTACTTGCCGTTTATTCTGCCGATAATTTCATTGAGGCGCTTCCTCAGGGAAATATAGGTATCAACCTGCGTGCGCGACGGGACGGCAACGATCATCATCTGAATTTTTCCGTGGTATTCGGGGTATTTATCGAGAAAGCGCTCGAAAGATTCAAGGCGTTCGGTTATCCCCTTGGTAAAATCAAGGCGGTCCATGGAAAGGATCATTCTTTTCCCTTGAAGGTTGTTTTTGAAGGCTTCAATCTCCGCCGCGATTTTTCGATCGGACATATAGTCCGAATACCGTCTGTAATCGATACCCATGGGGAATGAGTCGCATTTTATTATACGGGTATCGATGGTCAGCCGTCCCATCGAATGTTCAATGCCGATTATCCGCTGGACACTGCTTAAAAAATGCCTGACATACCCGAAGGTGTGGAACCCGATCAGGTCGCTGCCCAGTATCCCCGACAGAACTTCATGCCTCCAGGGCAGCAGACGGAATACTTCGTATGACGGAAACGGGATGTGGAGAAAGAAACCGATTTTCGCGTCAGGTATGTTGCGCCTGATGATTCCCGGGAGCAGCATGAGGTGATAGTCGTGCACCCATATGATGTCGCCGCGTTCATAAATTTTTTTCAGGGTCTCGAAAAACCTTTCGTTGACGTCTCTGTAGGATTCCCATGTCCTGTCATCGAAGCTCGTGAAATAGGGGAAATAGTGGAACAGGGGCCAGATCGTCTTGTTGGAGAAACCGTTGTAGTACAGTTCGAGCTCATCTTGGTTCAGTCTCA
>JAKLIV010000291.1 GCA_022709405.1 Spirochaetota bacterium | reverse complement strand
ATCCGAAACGATTTTCTCGACCTTTTTCATCTCCTCGAGGTTCGCCTCGAGATTCATCTCATGGGGCAGCTTTATCTTGACGCGAATGAGTTCCTCACCCCCGGCAGGGATGAATTTGAATCCCATACGCCCGAGCAGCCCGACCGAAACGATCAGAAGCAGCATGAGCACGCCGACCGTCAGGTAGCGATATCGCAACGCCGCCGAGACGACCGATTTGTATTTTCGTTGTACCTGCCCGAAACCTCCCGTCTCGAAATTCGGGTCCTCTTTCCGAAGACTTTTCGATGACCGGTTTATGCTTTTCGCGGTCTTCCCGCCTTTTTTGAACAGGGAGAAAACGAAGATCAGGAAACGCATCGGCATGGACTGCTCTCCATTGCCGTTTTTATGCGATTCCTCCAGGAACATGTTGAGATGCACGGGAAGCACGAACATGGCAACGACCCACGATGCGATAAGCGCGGTGATAATCACGGTCGGTATCGGCTTGATGAATTTCCCTATCATTCCGGTCACGAGGAGAAGCGGCATGAAGGCGGTTATTATGCAGATCAGCGTGACGGTTACGGGCCAGAAGATTTCAGCAACTCCCTTCTCTATCGCCGACGCCCTCGGCTCCCCGATCTCCATGAAACGGTGGCTGTTTTCGGCAATGACGACGCTGAAGTCCACGACCATCCCCAGCACCATGATCATGCCGAAGAGGCTGACGATGTTGAAGGTCATCCCCAGGTATGACATCACCACGGCGACCAGCATGAAGGTGGTCGGAATCCCCGAAAGGACGATCAACGACATCCGCCGCCCGAGGAGCAGCAAAATGAAAAGACCGAGAATCAGGAATCCGAGAGCCGCCTCCTCGCCGACCGCCGCCAGGCGGTGCCGCGTCTCGTCGCTTTTATCGTCGAAGAATGACAAGGCGACATCATTATACCCCGGCAGGGAATAGCCTGCCACGGCCGCTCTTAGCCGGTTCGAGAGATCGATTTCATCCGCGCTACGCTTCTTCCACAGCTTGAACACCACCGCCTGCTTGCCGTTGAAACGATGGTGTACGTCCGCTTCTTCATAGGTATCCGAAACCTTTGCGATATCCCCGATTCGCGTAACATAACCGCCGTCATTCGCCATTATGATGGTGTTCCGTATCTCGTCGGCGTTTTTGAACTGCCCCTTGGTTCGGAGCACGAATTCCTTTTTTCCCACACGGAGCGCACCGCCCGGGAAATCGACGTTTCTCATCCTGAGAGTGTTGATGAGGGTGTTCATCCCGATCCGGTATTTTGTGAGGACGTCCGGATCGACTTCCACCAGGTATTCCCGGTCATAGTACCCCAGCTTTTCGACCTCGGCGATTCCGTCGATATCGTAGAAAAAGTTTTCGGAGAGGTTCGCGAACTCGCGCAGCCGCGCATAGGGTACATCCTTCGTCTTTCCGACAAAGGCGACGCTGACGAGCTCGGTATTGTCGAAATTGATCTCGGTGACGAGAGGTTTTTGCGCGCTCGCCGGAAGCCCCTCCACCTGCTCCACCGCATCCTTTATGTCCTGGACGATCTTCTTTTTGTCCTTCGCCCTGTCGTCCAGGTAGATTACCACAAAGGAAACGTTCTCGACGTTATAGGAACGCACCTTGTCGATTCCGCTGACGCCGCGCAGTTTTTTCTCGATTGGAATCGAAATCAGTTCCTCCGCGTCGTTCGGCGCGGCGCCCGGGAAAACGGTCACCACGCTGACCATGTCCAGGCTTATCTGGGGGATTGATTCGCGGTTCAGGCCCGAAAGGGAATATATCCCCGCCACGAGGATGACGAAGACCGCGAGGTTTACGGTAAGCTTCTGCCGCATGAGGGCGTGTATCAGTCGTATCACGTATTTATCTCCTTGGCTCTCCCATTAACATGCCGTCGGGTGGCTATTGTTTTTTTGTGTTCAGTCGGTATCACAGCATCGATTCAGTACGATTGTTCAGCAATCCGATCGATGATTTTATCTATATACAGCGCTACTTCCAAAGGAAGATTAATGATTTTCGGAATATCCCTGCCCGCGGCGAGACTTTTAAAGGTATTGTAAATGACAAACCGGGACATGCGGTCGAGGCCACCGGAACCCGATGATTTTTCATAGATTTTCGTTCCTTCGTAATATGGCAGATTCTGGTGGTAAGTTGAGATA
>JAKLIV010000290.1 GCA_022709405.1 Spirochaetota bacterium | reverse complement strand
CTGCCCACGGGAAGGATATTTTTCCTCTGGTGCATGCTGAACGGCGTGGCCCGGTTCACGGTCGAGTTCATCAGGCTCAATGAAAAAATCGCTTTCGGCCTGACGCAGGCGCAGTTTATCGGCGTCCTTTTCGTGATAACGGGGATTATCGGCTGGATCATGGCCGGAAAACAGGCCCGGGGAAGCGCCGCAGCCTGACCGGTCCATGGACGACGCGGATTCACATCCGGTAAGCGCCCAAACCATGGCGAGCCGGGGCGTGGTCAGGGGAATCCTCATGCTCCTCGGGGCAGAATTCTCTTTCGCGCTCGCGACCGTGTTCGTCAAGCTCATAACCTCCTCGTCGAAGGTGCCGGCCATAGAGCTCAGCTTATTCCGGTTCGCGGCCGGCTTTCTCCTCGTCGCCGTCTATGTTGCCGCGACCGGCAAGACCCTCGTCCCCGCGAACAAAAAATTCGTTGTGCTGCGCTCTCTCTTCAACACTTTCGCGGTCATTTTCTTCTTCATGGGCATCCAGTTCTCGACCGTGACCAAGGTCAACATCCTCAACATGACCTATCCCCTTTTTGTCTTCATGCTGGCCCCGATCATCAACCGCGAAAAGACGACGCCGGCGTATTTCCTGTACCTGCTGCTCGCCATGGCCGGGGTCTACTTCGTGGTGGTCCCTGACGCATCGGGCCTTTTCGGCTCAGGGATCAATCCGGGAGACATGCTGGGCCTGGCCTCGGGGATAGTCGCGGGCTTCGCCATAACCACGCTGCGCGAGGCGAGGAAATACGACGAATCCTACATCATCCTTTTCTACCTCATGGGCTTCGGCACGGTCGTGAACCTGATGTTCGCCGCCCCGTTTTTCGTCGTGCCCCGGGGCACGGTGCTCGTGTACTGCATAGCGGCGACCGCACTCTCGGTGCTCGGCCAGCTTTTCATAACCTACGGGTACCGCTACATCAACGCTGCAGACGGCGCGCTCGTGTCCACGAGCCGCATCCTGTTCGCCATACTCATGGGCGCGATCATCCTTTCGGAAACGATGACGGCGCGGATTATTTCGGGCGGCGCCATGATACTGGTTTCCCTGGTCTGCGTCGGCGGTATCGGCGGGATGTTAAGGCGCGTTATTCTTCAGATCAATCAAAGATTTGCCACAGAGACCCAGAGAGCACAGAGAAAGATAAAAAATGAAAGATGAGCAAGTTCAGGGGATAGGGAGATAAAGAGGGGATGAGTATAAAATCCCGGATAACAAAAAGGCCGCATCAGTTTCATGACGCGGCCCTGTAATATCGCGGTTATAGTTCCCTGCCCGGACTACTCGATATAGGGGTTGCCGTAACCGTCATTGGGAATCTTTCAAACCCCCACCGACTTCGCTTCGCTCAGTCACCTCACTCGATTGTTTTCTGAACATCGCTTTTACACGATGTAATGATGCCGCGCAGGCCATGGATGGCCGAGAGCAGCCTGTTCGCAATCGAGTGCATTCAGGATGGATGCCTGCCGACACAGGACAGGACGTCCTGATGGTGTCGGCCACTGCGGTATCCATGCCGCTTGCCCCTTGGTAAGGCTAGAGGCAGGACGGCTCTGTGTCGAAGCAGAACAGGATGTTCTAAATGCTTCGACTGGGAGGATGGGAGGGGGTCAATAATCAACTCTGATAATCATATAAAGGTCGGTTAATAAAAAAAGAAGCACCTCCTAAATGATTGCAAAAACGGAAAATCCGTATAATTTGCAACAGCCAAACAAAGATATGGAGGTGCTTCGATGAAACTATATGCAGGTATCGATTTACATTCAAGCAATAATTTTCTTGGGATTATCGATGAAGAAGGTAAGCAGCTATATTCCAGGCGATTGAAGAACAGCCTTGAAGAAGTATTACGTGAGCTTTTACCTTACAAGGAATTCGTGGATAGCATAGTGATAGAGTCAACATATAACTGGTATTGGCTTGTTGATGGGCTGATGAAAGATGGTTACAAGATACATCTGGCCAATCCATCGGCAATGGTTCAATACAGCGGACTAAAGCATACTGATGACAAAAGTGATACCTTCTGGCTGGCTGAGATGAATCGTTTAGGCATTATACCGACTGGGTATATCTATCCTCGAGAGGAGCGGTCTGTACGGGATATGCTCCGCCGACGATTTCTTTTTGTAAAACAGCGTACGGCGCATATTCTCAGTTTAAAAAGTATGGTCGCACGGGAAACGGGATTAATGATGTCAGCAGATCGTATACAGAAGCTGGGCTCAGCCGAAA
>JAKLIV010000029.1 GCA_022709405.1 Spirochaetota bacterium | reverse complement strand
GGTAGTACGTGCACTGCAGAAGCAGCAGCGGAAGCAGGAGAACGGCAAGTCTGTGGTTCATTGAGAAGCTCCGTATGTTAAAAATCTTCCGGCCTTATCAGGTCCCCTTCCCTGATGTCCCTGACGGTCTGACGGCCCGTGACGGTCATGATCCTGTCAGGGCCGATGCCCACTCCCGGACGCAGTGCGATCAGATCGTCGGCCTCGATCGTCTTCCCCCGGGGGATGAACTTTTTAGCGAAGAGGCTGCGCCGCGCCGCCCTTGCGACAGGATGCTCGGCCTCTCCGTACGAGATATCGCCGCCGCCGAGCATCGAAATCGCCCTTTCGGCCGCGCCTATCATGCCCGAAAAATCATCCGGCGCCAGAGAGACATCTTTATCGGGACAATCGTGATTTCTGTCAACAGTAAAATGCTTTTCGAAGATCCTCGCGCCGAGAATGGCCGCGGCAGACACTGCCTCAAGGCCCCTGCTGTGGTCAGAGAACCCCACCGCGAGACCGTACCTCTCCCGAAGTGAAACGATCCTTCTCAGGTTGAGCGCCCCGGGCGGGGCAGGATAAAGGGAAACGCAGTGGAGTATGGACAGGTCCTTTCCGCCGCTCTTTAAAAAACATTCAACGGCCGAATCGACGTCCTCGACCTTCGATATCCCGGTCGACATGATCGCGGGTTTTCCGGTCCGTGCGATCATCGATATCAGCCCGTGGTTGGTGACCTCGGACGAGGCGATCTTGTACAGGGGAACACCGATGGATTCAAGCAGCTCCACGGAAGGGAAGTCGAAAGGGGACGAGAAAAAAACGACACCCTGCCCGTCTGCATAATTTTTCAACTCGGCGTATGTTTCGCGGTCGAACACGAACTTCGAAAAAAAATCGATGAGAGACCGGTCGGGTTTCCCCTCCCTGCCTGTCTCAAGCAGCGAGGAGGTGTGCACGGAGTTCATCATCTCCGGAACGAATGTCTGGAACTTCACCGCGTCAGCCCCGGCCCCGGCTGCGGCCCTGATCATCGCCCGGGCCATTTCGGGATCACCGTTGTGGTTCATGCCGATTTCGGCAATGTAAAAAGCGTTTCTTCGCGGGTTTTTAAATGCATCGATCATCGGTTCACCATTTTCAAATGCACCCTATGCTCCTATCCGCAGAATGCAATTACTTTTCGCCGGCGACCCGTAAAATATTGGCGTCATCGCATGACTCCGGATCAGCAAGGGGAATATTTTTATTGACATTGTTATTTTATCTCATAATATCTCATTAATGTCTTAAGCGGGGAGTATGGCGCAGCGCTCACTCGCCGGTCACCATGCACGAAATTCTTGCATTTACTTTGAAAAATGCGGATTGCAACGATCCGATGAAAATGTTCAGCGTACAAGAGGTCCGGAGTGGGAAAAAAATTCATTCTTTCTATCGATCTGGGAACCACCGGAAACAGGGTCTTCTGTTTCGACGAGAAGGGTAAGCCGATATCCAGCGCCTACCGGGAATTCACCCAGCACTTCCCCAGGCCGGGATGGGTCGAACATGACGCGATGGAAATCTGGCACTCGGTGTGCGGGCTCATGCCCGAGGCCATAGAAAAAGGCGGCCTGTCTCCCAGAGACGTCATATCCATAGGCATAACCAACCAGCGCGAAACCTCGCTTCTCTGGGACCGCGAAACCGGCAAGCCGATACACAATGCGATCGTGTGGCAGTGCAGAAGGACCGTGGACATATGCAACCGGCTCAAGCAATCGGGACACGAGGAGATTTTCAGGAACACCACGGGCCTCGTGATCGACGCGTATTTTTCGGGCACCAAGGTGAAATGGCTCCTCGACAATGTGGCCGGGGCCAGGGAAAGCGCGGAGGCGGGGAAACTCCTCTTCGGCACCATCGACACATGGATGCTCTGGAAACTCACTGGCGGCGGTTCGCACATGACGGATTATTCCAACGCGTCCCGGACCCTGATGTACGACATCAAGAAGAAGGAGTGGTCCCGGACCCTGCTCGACATACTCGGCGTACCGGCCTCGGTGCTGCCCGGAGTCGGTCCCTCGGCCTCCGATTTCGGCAAGACCAGAAACGCGCCCTACATTCCCGACGGCATCACGGTCGGCGGCATCGCGGGCGATCAGCAGGCCGCGCTTGTGGGCCAGGGCTGCGTGGCCCCTGGCACCTCGAAAAACACCTACGGCACCGGCTGCTTTTTGCTCACGAACAACGGCGGCAATTTCGCCATATCAAAAAACGGCCTGCTCACCACGCTGGCGTGCGACAACACCGGCGGCCCGGCATACGCACTCGAGGGCTCGGTCTTCATCGGCGGCGCGGTGATACAGTGGCTCAGGGACTACATGAAATTCTTCGAGAAATCGTCTCAGTCCGAGGCCATGGCCGCGGGGCTGGACAAGAGCGACGAGGTGGTTTTCATCCCCGCGTTCGTCGGGCTTGGGGCGCCCCACTGGAATATGGAGGCCCGCGGCGCGATATTCGGCATAACCAGGGACACCGGCCGCGAGCAGATAGTCAGGGCCGCGCTGAAATCCATTGCGCTCCAGACAATGGACCTCATCGAGGCCATGAAACAGGACACCGGCAAAAACATCAGGGAGCTCAGGGTCGACGGCGGCGCTACCGGTAACCGGTACCTGATGCAGTTCCAGGCCGACATGCTGGGCATACCGGTGCTCCTGCCCGAAAACACCGAATCCACCGCCCTCGGAGCGGCGTATCTCGCAGGCATCACCGGCGGGCTGTACTCGAAGCTGGACGAAATCGCCGTTAACAACGCCATAGCATCCAGATACGAACCGCGAATGGACGAAAACACGCGAGAGAGGGAAAAAACGCTCTGGAGAGAAGCGATCCGGAGACTGGTGAAGCAATAAGCAGAAAATAATTTTTATGCGAAATACGCCAAAGAATCGATTGAACAATTGACGGCGCTCATGGTATAATGAACATTAGAGACAGACATTTTATTCATGGAGGGGTGTGATGGCTAGACCACTTTTGGGAGAGATCCTGCTCGAAAACGGTGAAATAACGAAAGAGCAGCTCGGCAAGGCGCTTGAAGTACAGAAAAACGAGGGCGGTCTCATCGGAATCATACTTGTCACACAGGGAGCGATCAGCGAACAGACACTGGTCAAGTACCTTGCCGTACAGGCCGAAAGGGTTACGAGCTCGGAGTGATACGGGCGGCCATATAAAAAAAAGCAAAGCGGCCGATCGGCCGCTTTGCCGCGCATACTATATTTTTATCTCATGCAACCAGCCGTGCTTGTCTTCCATTTCTCCAGTCTGGATCTTCGTAAGCCTGTTGTATAACTCGGTCAGAACCGGGCCCGCTTGGTCGCCGTTTCCAAACGTGAAGCTTCTGCCCCTGTAGTCGACCTGGTTAACCGGCGTGATGACCGCTGCGGTGCCGACGGCCCCCGCTTCGCTGAAATCGCCGAGCTCATCGATGGATATCTGCCTTCGCTCGACCTTCAACCCCATGTCTTTCGCGATGATCGTGAGGCTGTCGTTGGTGATGCTCGGGAGAATCGAGTTCGACTTCGGGGTGACATACGTGTTCCCCTTGATCCCGATGAAATTCGAGGTCCCGAACTCGTCCACGTATTTCTTCTCGGCAGAATCGAGATACATCACGATCGGGTATCCCTTCTTCTTGGCGTACTGGCTGCCGGCCAGGCCCGCAGCATAGTTGCCGCCGACCTTGCAGTCGCCGACACCCTGCGGCGCAGCGCGGTCGAAATCCTCGAGGGCCAGGGCCTTCACCGGAGTGAAGCCTCCCTTGTAGTACGGCCCCACCGGGGTCCCGAACATGATGAACGCGTATTCGTCCGCGGGGCCCAGGCCGACGCGGGCGCCGATACCGATCGCCAGCGGACGGATGTACATGCTCGCTCCGGTTCCGAACGGCGGCACATATTTGGCGTTGGCCTTGACGACCTTTTCGAGCGCCTCGATGAATATCTGCTCGGGTATCCTCGGAATATATATCCTTTCGCAGCTGCGGTTCAGCCTTCTGGCGTTCTCGGTGGGCCTGAATGAAACGATGCGGCCGTCAACGGTTTCGAAGACCTTGAGGCCCTCGAAGCATTCCTGGCCGTAATGAAGGCACGGCGCGGCGATGTTGAGGGATATCATTTCATCCCCAACAAGCTGACCGCCGCTCCATGAGCCGTCTTTGTAAAAATACCGGATGTTGTAATCGGTCTTGACGTATCCGAAGGGCAGATTTCCCCAGTCCAGGCCGGCTTTCTGTCGCGTATCGCTCTTGTTCATAGGCTTCCTCGAAAACAGCTTAATATAAGAAAAGAATCAATGGACAACTTATTACGGGGACAAAATAATTGTCAAGAGAAATTAGAGATTTCAATAAAGGATAAGACATGGGATAATGACTTTGGATAATCCAGGCCAATTGATTTGTCGCTGTCATCCCCGTGAAAACGGGGATCCATCTTTATTCTGAATGATGTGCATAACGAAGATTGATCCCGGCTCGTCGGCCGGGATGACATTACAATGGATCAGGGCCTCATTCAGAAACATCCGCCTTGATTCAAACCCGCACCGGTATTTTTTATTGACAGGAGCCCCTGCAAGGGAAGGATATCGATCCATACAGGGCGTGAACAATAAATATACAATCACGCTCATAAAAGAACATTTCGCCGCCGGGAACTGTATCTTCCGGGGCGGATTATATCTCTAATCCATCCAGTCACAGGACTTTTTTTATTGTTAACTGTCGGTCTTTATTGCAATACACTAACTTGAAGGAGAAAAACACATGCTTAAAAGAATAGGATTGTTTCTGCTGACCAACATCCTCGTCGTGCTCACCGTCAGCCTCATCCTGAACGTGGTGCTTCCACTTCTGGGGATTCAGGTCGGCGGCGGAGCCTGGGGCCTCGCCGTATTCTGCGGCGTGTTCGGCATGACCGGCGCTTTCATTTCTCTCGCCATGAGCAGATGGATGGCCAAGAGGGCATACAGCATCCGGCTCATCGACGCATCGGAGCAGGATTATCGTCTTCGCGAGCTTTATCAGATGGTCGCCCGCCTCTCACAGAAGGCCGGTCTTCCCGCGGTTCCTGAAGTCGGCATATACCGGTCGAACGAAGCGAACGCCTTCGCGACCGGCCCGTCGAAATCCAAATCGCTCGTCGCCTTCTCGACCGGAATTCTCGCGGCCATGACCCCCGAGGAAGTCGAAGCGGTCGCAGCACACGAGGTAAGCCACATCGCCAACGGCGACATGGTCACCATGACGCTTCTCACCGGCATCGCCAACGCACTGGTGATGTTCATGGCCCGCATAATCGCGCAGGCGATCGACAGCTTTCTGCGCGGCGACGACGAAGGAGGAGGGCTCGGATTCATCGGTTACATATTCACGGTCATGGCCCTGGAGACCGTGCTCATGCTCCTCGCCTCGATACCGCTGGCAGCTTTCTCCCGCTTCAGGGAATACAGGGCCGATGCCGGTTCCGCCGGACTGACGTCACCGGCATCGATGGCATCAGCGCTCAAGAGGCTCGGAGAGATGAAACTGGTCGACAAAAAGGACTCGTACGCCATGGCGAAGATCAATTCGAAGAAGCGGATTTCTCTCTTTTCCACGCACCCTTCGCTCGAAGACAGGATCGCAAGATTGCAGCAGATGTAATTATTTTATTAATCCCGGGGGCTGCGCCCCCGGGACCCCTGCTTCAAGAATAAGACTGCATCACCGAATTATTATTCAATTGCACCCCGGGACCCCCGCTTCAAGAATAAGACTGCATCACCGAATTATTATTCAATTGCACCCCGGGACCCTGCTTCAAGAATAAGACTGCATCACCGAATTATTATTCAATTGCACCCCGGGACCCTGCTTCAAGAATAAGACTGCATCACCGAATTATTATTCAGCCGCACCCGGGGATCCTCATATCCTCACTCGATCAAAACCACAGCATAGTAATTCGCCGTGCAGTCATAATCGGTGACGACCTCGATCGGAAAGCCGTTATTTCTCGCGGTCTGGTACACGTCGATGCCGCACGCTTCCATGGACGGCCTCGCCTTTTCAGGATGCCTGCACCCCTCCTCCGGGCAGGTCCTGCACAGACTGCAGGGCCCGGAACCGAGCGCCAGGGCCTTGTAATACCCCGCAAGGAATATCTCACGTTCGAGCGAGACCGCGATTTTCGAGAGCTTCCCGAGGCCGGGACTGTGCAGCAGTATGGCCTTTGCATAGCAGTCAAGGGCTCTGCGCGTCTGTTCCGGCGTCGGCGAGTGCGGGGGGCAGCAATAGCTGGATTTATATCCGCTGCAGCCGAACTGGCATTTCAGGCGCACCCATTCCGCGGTCGCGATGCTTGATGCCTCGATTATTTTCGCCTCGGGCGCGCCCAGGTCATGCGCCTTCCTGACGAACCGCGCAAATTTCGATGCCTTTGCCATGCATTCGAACCGTTAAATTATTTCAATCCCGCCGAGCGCATACGCTTGGTGAGGACGTTCTTCGTCGCCTCGAGCAGCATGTCAATGGCCTGGTCGCCCGTAAAACTTTCGCCCTGGACCTCCCTGGAATAGGCGTTTTCAACGCCCGGGCTGCTCAAGCTTCTGCCATCGGGAGTGAAAACCTCAAACCTCAGAACCATGTATCCCCTGTTCGTATAGACCGGCTGCGTGACATACAATCCGCTCGTCTTCGTCCCGGTTACACCGCCGTTGAACGATGCCTTTACATACGCGTCTGCGCCCATCTTCCTGAGCGTATCGGCCAGGAGCGCGCGTTTCTCTTTGCTGTCGGAAGCCTGGCTTACGAGCCTGCTTGCGGCTTCGGTGTCCGGCGCCTTCTGATCGGTCTGAGGATTCGTGTCCGAGAACCTGGAAGGTTCGGTCTTCCGTTCCTCCTCCTTGCGCTGTCTCGCGAGCATCTCCGTCTGTTCCTTGAGCGCCGAATCGTCCTCGGGCGCGCTCTCTATCCGGCTTTTCGCATCACCCATCGCGGCCGCGAACCTGGCCCGTATTTTTGCCGCCGCTTCGGGATTCGTTTTTTCCATCTCTTTCAGTTTCGGCTCCATCTTGGCAAGCGCCTCCCTCATCTTTTCCTGCTGCCCGGTCAACGCCTCATCCTTCGATGGCCTTTCGTTTTTTCTCTCCGCCTTTTGATTTTCCGGTTTGTCAACCAGTGAATCGCATGCCTTCTCCAGCTCGACCTGGTCCACGACCTTGATCCCGCCGGCATTGAGGTGACGGACCAGATCCTCCATCGCCCGCCGCACGAAATATTTCGGATTGCACCAGACGGCTTTGCCGTTCAACTCCCCCAGGCCCAGGCCCCCGGCGCTACCCTTTGGAGCGCTCAGATCCGAGAGAAACTGCTCATATTGACACTCAACGATAGCGACTTTCTTCACACCGGTGAGATCGCCCGCAAAAGAAACACCCTGGATCAGAAACACGCACGTCATAAAGGAGACACACGAGACCGAAACGATTCTTTTCATATGACTACTCCGGTTTAGAATGATCTTCTATTATAAACGCAAAAACGCGGTGAATGCAAGATTTTTTGATTTTCAGTGTAGATGCAGGTCAATCGAATAAAGATAATCACACAGATGCTGCAGAGAGGCTGTACGGACAGCGTGTAATCCGAATCCATACTGCTTGACAAAAAGCTCCGGTTTTGTATTTTATTCAGTAGCCGAACAAACATATACGACAGATTTGATGCAAAACTCCGTTTTGCGATGGCAGGAAGGCCCCGAATGAGCAAAAATGACGCATTCCCATTCAGGAAACCCATGAAAAAACTACATCTTTGCAGTCTCATGATCGGAACGGCCGTTCTTCTTTTTACCAGCACCGCATACGCCGAACATGTGTTCCTGAAAAACGGCGCGATCATAAAGGGTACGGTCACCGGGGAAACCGCCGACGAGCTGACCCTCGATCTACAGAACGGCGCCGTGAAAACATACCAGCAGAAAGACATCATACGAGTCCTGTACACCGAGCTGTACTTGGGCGTGCAGTACGTACGTCTCGTCGACGGAAAGGTCATCCAGGCCTACATGGTCGATGAAGACCAGAACAGCTATACTTTCAGAAAAAACCTGTACTCCCCCGAGGAATTCAAGATACCCAGGGCGGACGTGCTTTTCATCGCGCGCAACAACCCGAACAAGCTCGCAGGAAAGGCGGATTACACGTCGGCCGAGCTCACCTGGCTGCCGCCAATGGGAGAGGTGAAGGAATACCGCATATACGTGAAGGAGAAATTCGGCGCATACCCTAAAAAGCCGGCAGGGACAACGACCGGGACCCGTTACACGGTAAAAGACCTTAAAAGCTGCACTGAATACCGCATGATTGTGACCGCCGTGAACGAAAAAGGCAAGGAGTCCCTGCCCAGCAACGAGATTGAACTGGAGACCATCAACTACGCGCCTGACGCACCGGGCAGGCCGCGCCACATCATTGCGGCCGACCGCGGCAAGGGCCTTGTGGATGTAGACGTGGCATGGCCGGCAGCCGCGGACCGCGACGGGACGGTTGCCGCGTACAACGTGTATTTGAAAAAAGCGAAAGACCGGGAATTCTCCCGCGCCGCCCGAATCGCAGCCCCGGCAAAGGCGGTCGAACCCGGGGAGATAAGCCATACATTCAAGGGGATCGCAGACAAAACAGAGTATGTCATGGCGGTTACGGCACTTGATGCCAAAAACGCCGAATCCGATAAAAGCGCGCTTCTGAATTTTTCAACGCGCAACACCCCGCCCAATCCGCCGAGACAGGTGAATAAAACCAGAGAGCTGTCGGCCGGCGGCAGAAAAGTCGACATCAGGCTTTCCTGGAACGAGGCGAGTGACCCTGACGGCAGAGTGCTGAAATACCGCGTGTACCGGAAAGCGGCGCGCAATGTCAGGCTCGGTGAAACCGCTGACACAGTATTCACGGCCAAAAACATCGACGCGGCCGAAAACCCGGACTTCATCGTTACCGCGATCGACAACCGCGGCGCGGAATCCGAAGCGTACGCATTAAAAAAACTGGTCAGTCCCGGCGTGAACCTGCTCGCGCGCACAATCTTCCTGTGTCCGCTGGGCGATTTCGCCGACATGTACGACGCCGCAGCGGGCGCGGCCGTGTTCTTCTCGTTCGATTCGTTTGCAGCGCACGGCCTGGCCCTGGGCATCGAAACCGGATACTGGAAGCTCATGCCCGGCCACGAGCTCATCGGGTCATCGTACATGGTGCCGGTGCTCGCCGAAATTTCGTATTCATTCGACATCACGAGGTTTTTCAGGATCGGGATGTACGCCTCGGGAGGCGGCGCGTATTCGAGCGTGACCCACGCGAAAAAATACATGCCGGTGTACGATGTCACGCGCGAAACCGAAACTTCTTTCGACGGGATCGTTTCTGGAGGCCTCCTGTGCGAATTCGTGATCAAAAGCCGCCTTGTCGTTGACGTGAAAATTGGATATCTTGCAATACTGGAAGCAGAGCCCATGCACTGCATGATTTTCGGCGCGGGCATCGGGTACCGGTTCGACATGCCGGGAAGATAACCCCCTCCCGGCCTCCCCCTTGGCAAGGGGGAGGAGGTTGAACGAAGCGAAACCGGTGGGGGTCTCTCCTCCGACCGGCCTCAATCGATTGCTTTTTCAACATCGTGTTGGCAATCGATACGGCGGCATCCGTGCCGCCAGCCCCTTGGTAAGGGGGAGGAGTTATAATAAAAAGTACTTTTGAGTAATTTAAAATAGTATGACTGCAATATTTAACAGAAGTTCTGAACGCGAAAAAAGATCTTTACTGCGTAATAATATGACCGGGTCAGAAAAAAAACTCTGGAATCAAATCAGAAATAAAAAATTAAATGGTGTCAGATTCCGACGTCAGTACAGTATAGGCCCCTATATAGTTGATTTTTTTGCCACACAACATAAACTTGCCATCGAAGTAGACGGAGCGATTCATTTAAACAGGGAATCGATCGAATATGATGCATTCAGAGATGAATATTTAAAATCCATGGGCATCAAGGTTCTGCGTTTCTCCAATGAAAAAATTGAACAGGATATCGATAGAACTTTAGAAATGATCAAACTTCACTTGAAATAGCACGACTCCCGTCTCCCCCTTGGCAAGGGGGAGACGGCCGAGCAAAGCGAGGCCAGAGGGGGTCTCTCCTCCGACCGGGACAAGGGATAATGAAAATGAAAAAATTATTATTACTTTTTGCAATAGCAGCTTCTGTTTTTTCGATCTCGTGCGATGGCGTGTTTGACGACCTGCATGGCAGGATCAATCCGGGCGATCAAAATGACTTTTATGTTGCGCCGGACGGTAACGACAACCACCCGGGCTGGAAGGCATATCCGATGGCTACAATCGGCAGGGCCATTGAAAAGGCGACTGCCGGGGACAGAATACATGTCATGGCCGGCACATATAACGAGTCGGTAACGCTCAAGGACGGGGTTTCCCTTTACGGCAGCTACGAAAATTTTGACAACGTATTATCACCCGCTTCAAGGAATGTGATCGCTCACCCGAGCAGAATAATCGCAGCAAGCACTACCGGAGGCATTTACGCATCAGGAGCCATAACACAGGATATCGTTGTTGATTCGTTTGAGATACAGGGACGTGATTCAACAACAACAAGCACGAACGCTCTTGCCTTTACAAATTCTGGCACTGTAATCGCAATAACTGTCAGGCGTTGTAAAATAATCAGCGGAAACACGGGATCACAATACACTAACGGAATAGTAATTACAGGATCACGCGTTACACTGATCAACAATATAATCATAATTGTTCCTGACGGCTCGACATCAAATGGCAATGGCATTGTTATTCAAGATTCAATCGTAGATATCTTTAACAACACTATCGATTACGGCGCCATCCCAAATTACTGGTACGGCATTAAAATGCCCGACACAAACACAACGGGTACAATACGCATAATCAATAACGTGATCAACGCCGCATATGCAGCAAATAAAACCAGTGCCATTTTGCAGGACACATTTGATCCGAGGCCCGTGATATCAGATGTACGCAATAACAATATCGTTCTTTCCGGAAATGGTTCTCATTTCGTATATGAGTCAAACGGCCAGTATCAGACCGTGGCTAACATGGAAACTTTTCTTGGCACAGCAGCCAGCGGCAATATTCCCGGTTATCCCGCTGCCGGCGATAACCCCTTCTTAAACAGGCCGGACGATTATCAGCTCGATCCAGACTCACCGGCAGCTTCGGCAGGCCAGAACCTGTACAGTGAAGGCATTACCGTAGACATTGTCGGCAACCTCAGGCCAGCAGAGCCCGACCCATGGTCAATCGGCGCGTACCAGTACCAGGAGTGATGATATCTCCCCGGAAGACTGCTATCCCCTCTTCTTCCCCACCTTCGCTTTCTTCGCCTTTGCCGGCGCCGATCCCTTTGTCGTGTGGATATAATAGCTCACCCCGACATTGAACATGAAGCGTCCGAAGATATTCTCGTCGTCTTCCACGGGGCCCATGTTGGGCACCATGGCGTTGAACATCCCGCAGACCGTAAGCTGGTCTATGACCTCGTACTCGAGCCCTGCCGAAACATCCATGGCGAACGCGAGCCTGCTGTACCATCCGGTGTCCTCAAACTCGACCCGGTACACGGTGCAGCCCATGCCCAGGCCGAGATACATCTTGAACCTTTTCACCGGCGCAAAATAATACCTCGCACCCAGCATGAACGGCGCAATATCCATCACCGCGTCCTCGATGACGTCCTCATACAGGCCCATATACTTGTGGTCGAAATAAATCCTCTCCCACAGGAACCGGTAGGTGATCGAAAGCCTGTCGATCACGAAAAACTGGATCTCGGGCTGAGTCCCGAGTCCGAACGCGATGTCCCTGCTCTGGTAAAACGGCGTGGCGCAGCCGAACCCGAGATAGGCCCCGAAGGCGAGATCGTATTTTTGAGCCGTTTCGGCCCTTGCCCCGCCGGCCGTGGCCAGTAAAATAAATGCCGTGATAATTGTAGAGATAATAACTGCGGAACGCTTCATCCTGACCTCCGGGCCTGATCTGCTGCCGTAAACGATATATACGCCAAAAACCGGCAAATAAATAATTATCAACCCGGTCATACACGAAAAAATGCAAGACTTTTTAGGATTTGACGGCATAAAAGTATTCAATTCCCCCCGTTTTGTCCTTTTTAGCAATCCGGTGGTCTCATGCCCCGGTAGAATTGCCGGGAATATCGGTTTTCAGGCGGATTCGAATCAATGCCTCCGGTTCCTGCATGATCATGATCCGGGAATGTTCACCCGTGTTTCACGTACCGCGCAATCATGGCATTTCGCATGTCGATAATTGCACTTTTATCGGCGAATTCCAATTTGTTATTGCGCATTGCACGATAGTATGTTATCGATTGTCATTCCCGGAAAGAAAACAGGACTAATATACACTATCATGCACTGCCTGAAAAAAGGGATAATGCCCGTCTTTATTCTTGCTGCTGTTTTTCTGTCCGGCGATCGCTCTCCTCTTTTCTCGAACATCGTAATCGATAAATCGTTGAAAGAGAAAGTAATCGGACTCGATCTTGAGTATCTATGTGACAACGGGGGACTCCTCAGCCTTTCTGACGTCATGAGCTCGGGCCTTCGGCAAAAATGGCTGAAGTCAAGAACAGAGACTCGGGCCTTCGGCAAAAATGGCTGAAGTCAAGAACAGAGACTCTGGGCTTCGGCTTTACGGATTCGGTATACTGGGTGCGATTCACCGCAACGAACCCGACTGCCGAAGACCTGGATTTCATCCTCGTGCAGAATTATCCGCTTATAAATCACCTGAAACTTTTCTCTCCCGGCACTGACGGCAAATTCACTTCCATTGAAGTCGGCCGCGTGAAGCCGTTTGATGCGCGCCCGATCAGGAACCGGAAATTCGCCATCCCGCTCTCAATAAAGGCCGGATCGGAACTGACGTACTATGTGCGCCAGGAAACGACCAGCTCCATGAATATCGTGCTGAGCGTATGGTCGCCTGAATCCTTCGCCGATGCGGCAATGAGCGAATACCAGTTGCTTATGCTGTATTACGGCATCATCGCGGTAATGTTCATATACAATCTCTGTCTTTTCATGTTTATCAGGAAGCTTGAATATCTTTACTATCCCCTCTTTATCCTTTTCTTTCTCCTGTTCATCATGGGCCAGAACGGCACCGCTTTCCAGTACCTCTGGCCGAATTATCCATCATGGGGAATTTACTTCATCCCGTTCTCCCTGTGCCTGCTCGTGATCTTCGCGTTCCTGTTCACCGATGCATTTCTTGACCTGAAAAAAAACAACACCAGGCAAAGCAGGATCCTGGTCCGTTTGATTTTACCTGCGGTATTCATCGTTACTGCTCTGTGCCTCTTCCTGCCCTACCGGTACGCCATGATTATTTCGGCCGTGACCGCAGGCCTGTCGGTATGCTACGGGATTTACATCGGAATGCTTCTTTTCATTCAGAAAGTACGCAACGCATATTTCTATGTCATCTCGTGGTTCCTTTTCCTGTTCGGCGCCAATCTTTACATACTGATGACTTTCGGCGTGCTCCAGACCAGTTTCATGACCAACTGGTCGCTCCAGATAGGGTCAGCCTTCCAGGTTGTGCTCCTGTCGATCGCGCTCGCCGACAGGATCAACATAATGAAAAAAGATCTTGCAGTGCTGAACACGCGCCTGGAGGAGAAGGTCAGGGAAAGAACGGCCGAGCTCAACGCTGCGGTTGAAGAGCTCGAAACCACCAACGGGCTGCTTGTAGACGCCCAGATCGAGCTCTGGGGCGAGATGAAGCTTGCCCGGAAGATCCAGACGGTGCTGCTTCCCGACAATCCCCAGATACCCGGGTATGAGATACTGGCCTTCATGTCGACCGCCGATGACGTGGGCGGGGATTATTACGACATCATCAACGCCGAGGGAATGGACTGGGTGGCCATAGGGGACGTTTCCGGGCACGGCGTATCAGCCGGCCTCGTGATGATGATGGTCCAGACCGCGGTGCGGGTGGCGCTGGAGCGCGAACCCGGCATCTCCCCCTCGGACCTTCTGGAGCTGGTGAACTCCGCCATATCTGAAAACATCAAAAAGCTCGATGAAGACAAGTACATGACAATAACTGTTCTCGCTGCGCACCGTGACGGGAAATTCATGTTTTCGGGCCTCCACCAGGACATTCTCATATACAGGGCGGAGACCCGGATTGTCGAGAAGGTCAACACCGAGGGAATCTGGATCGGAGTCATGGGCGACATCCGGAAGCCGTCAGGCGATCATGTGATCGAGATGCATCCCGGAGACACCCTGTTTCTGTATACAGACGGTATAACGGAAGCATGGGAAAAAGGCACGACCAGGGACAACCGGGACCCGGACCGGCATATGTTCGGGGAGGACAGGCTTGTCGGCATCCTTGAAAGAACCGGAGAGAAGATCCCTGGCGAAATAAAAGACGAAGTGATGAAGGCGCTTGAGAATTACCAGTGCGACGACGACGTCACCATGGTGGTCATAAGAAGATTGTAGGTTTTTATTACTGCGGGGCTGCGCCCCCGCACCGCCTCGGATTATTACACCAGCTTCCTGATGGCCTCGATCTGCTTCATGACCTCGGCGCGCGAGGTGCCGCCGGGCGAAAGCTTGCGCTCGGTCGATTTCTCCGGGTTCAACACGTCTGCGATATCGTCCTCGAACACGGGCGAGAATTCCCGAAGCGCCTTCGCATCCATCGAAAAGAAATCCGCGCCGGTCTGCTCGCAGTGGCGCACGATGCTTCCCACGATCTCGTGCGAGTTCCTGAACGGCACGCCCTTGCGGGCGAGGTAATCGGCAAGGTCGGTAGCGGTCGAGAAATTACGGTACACGGCCTCTTTCATCCGCCCCGCGTTGAACGTTATTCCCGTGAGCATTTCGATCATCCCCTCGAGGGAGAGCTTCACGGTGTCGACCGAATCGAAGAGCGGCTCCTTGTCCTCCTGCATGTCGCGGTTGTACGTCATCGGAAGCCCTTTGAGCAGGGTGAACAACGACACCAGGTTGCCGAGCAGGCGGCCCGACTTGCCGCGTATGAGCTCGGCCACGTCGGGGTTGCGCTTCTGGGGCATGATCGACGAACCGGTGGTCACTCCGTCGGCGAGCCTTATGTATGCGAACTCGGACGTGCTCCACAGCACGAGTTCCTCGCAAAACCGTGAGAGGTGCGTCCCGAGAACAGCGGCGAAGTAGAGAAAATCGAGCACGAAGTCACGGTCGCTCACGGCATCCATCGAGTTGGGAACGATGCCGGTAAACCCGAGCTCTTCACGCAGAAACTCCCTGTCGGTTGGATAGTTGAGGCCGGCCAGGGCTCCTGAACCCAGCGGAAGCGACATGGCCGCGTCCCGTGCGGCCGCGAGCCTTTTCATGTCGCGCAAGAGCTGCCATGCGTACGCAAGCAGGTGATGGGAAAGCCGCACGGGCTGCGCCACCTGCATGTGGGTGTATCCGGGCAGTATGGCCTCGGCATTTTTTTCCGCGAGGCCGGCAATCATCGAAACCAGCCGCTTCAGGAGCTCCTCGATCTCCCCGGCCTCGTCCCGTATATAAAGCCGAACATCGAGCGCAACCTGGTCGTTGCGCGACCGGGCCGTGTGTAGCTTGCGCCCGGCGTCGCCGATCCTCTCGGTGAGCACGGCCTCGATGTTCATGTGGATGTCTTCGCGCGAGGTCTTGAACTCGAACGACCCGGCCTCGATCTCGCGCATGATTTCCCCGAGGCCCTTTACTATGGCCGCGAGCTCGCCGTCGTTCAGGATGCCGATCCTATTCAGCATGCGCGCGTGCGCGACCGACCCCCTGATGTCCTGCCGGTAGAGCCGCGAATCGTACTGTATGGATGAGGATATCTTTTCGGTGACAGAGGAGGAACCCTCCGAGAACCGTCCGCCCCAGAGTTTCTTTTCTTTCTTTCCGCCCATGTCATTCCCCGCCGCCGGTAGTTATCGCCTCGATCAGGAGGTCCAGGTAGCCGCCGAGGTCCCCCATGGCCGGGAGAATTTCGTATTCGAGGATGTCGGACAGGCTGATGATGTCGTTGTTCTCGAGTATGATTATCGTCTCGTTGAGCAGGTCATGGAGCATTCCGTTTTTCTGCTCGAGGGTTACCCCGCTCAGGGAAAGAGCTCCCGGATCGATCGAAAACACCGGGACCGACTGATAGCAGGTCCTGGTGAAGCGGTACACGAAATCGATGAACCTGTCCATGCCGTTCGATCCTTCGTTGTCCTTTCCAGTCTGAAAGGCTATGGCCGTCTTTTCGATGTTCTCGAGCGCTCCGGGCAGGTCGTCCTTGAGCGTTTTAAGAGACTGGATTATGGCGTCGGGAGAATCGATGCTCTGCACGATCAGCCTTTTCATCTCGTCGCTCATGAGCAGGTACCTGAACATGTCCTTCAGGTCGCCGAAAAGCTTCTCCCCGCTTTGCAGATAGCCCGCCCCGTCCCCTCCGAGCGCCGCTTTTTTCAGCCCATCCCTGAAGGCCGCGAGCTCGCCGAGGTAATCCGCGACAAGCCTGTCCTTGACCTTGAATGAACCGGAATCTATGGCAAGGAGTGAAAAAACAGCGAACAAGACCTCTATGATCCAGTCGATCCCGGCCGAGAGATCATCGATGTTGCCCCTGTCGTCCGGTCTTTCCCGGCTCGCTGAAATGAACGAGCTGACCCTGTCGCAATAGCGCATGCCTTCGTCAATCGTCGTGAAAACGACATCGGCCCTGGATCGCACGATGCAGTTTATCATCGACACTCCTTCGAGCGCAAGGTCAGGGAGATCGTCGATGAAAAACCGCTCATCGTCGACATGGACCTCGGTGAACACCAGCTCCCGGTCCCTTGCCCATTGCGCGACCGAATCAACGATGTCCGAAATCTTTTTCTCGCCCTCGAGTTCGAAATCAACCGGATAATTGTTTATACATACTTCCACGCCTTACCTCTCCTTATTTGTCTGCCTGTTCCCCCGTCTGCTGCTTGAGCCAGTTCTGCTGTGCCTTTGAACCCGAAATCGACTGCTCCATAGCCGAGAATTTCTTTCTTAATTTTTCCTCGTAGTTTTTTACGTGGTCCTCCTGGCGCTCAATCCTATCGTTCGCGAGCTTGATGTTTTCGTCCTCGAGGTCCATTTTCGACGTGATAATGTTCTTGCCGGTCGAAAGATACGGCTTCAGCGTGTTCACCACCGTGAAGGCCATTCCGTTGTCGGTGCGGTTGTCTCCGTCATTGTCAGAACCGAAGAAGTCCTTCACCCCTTCGGGATTCGCCCTCAGCGTTTCCTGGACCTTCGTTTCGTCGACGAGGAGCTTGCCCTGCTTGATGGATTCCCAGTCCGCGTTAATGTCGCCGGTGTTCACTCCCATCTCGGGGAACATTTTTACCGGCTTTTCGGCCTTGCTCGGATAGGCGCTGTTCACGACCCGCCGCAAAGATGATTCGATACGCACAATGCTCATGTCGCCGACGAAGGGCCCCCTGCCCTCCCTGGTTTTTTCACCGGGTTTGTTTATTTTTTCGGTCTTGATGAGCTGCGCATGGAAGTCAAGGTACTTGTTGTAAGATTCCACGAATTTCTTTATCTTGTCGATGCATGCTTCGTAATCGTGCGAAACGTCGATTGAGACGGTCCTGTCAGAGGGCCGCTTGAGGTCGAGCGTGACCCCTTCGATGATGTCGCTGATTCCGTTGTTCCTGTCCCTGGTGATGTCGATGCCGTCAACGTTGATAACGGCGTCATCGGGCTTGGCGACCGTGTTTTTCGGGTCGAGAAGACCCTTGCCCTTGATCGGAGTGACGATTTTGGCGTCCGAGAATTCCGCGGCCCCGTCATTGCAGTAGAGTATTATCTTCGTTACAGACTTCCCCTGGAAATCCCTGCCTATCGGGATCTCCTGCCTGCCCTTGGAATCCTTTTCAAGAGGATAAATCCTCTCCGTCCTTTTTCCGTCTTCGTCAGCGACGACTCCGACGCCCAGTACTGAATCGAAATCCTTTTTCTCCTTCTTTTCCTCCTCCTTGCGGATTCGGGACACGTTGTACCCTTTGAGCTCTATGCCCTTGACCACGGTTCTTTCTTCGGGTCCAAGCTCAACCCGGAAAGGAACTGGCTCCTCTTCCTGAACGTCCTTCTTGTATGAGAAATCCAGTTCCATGAGGGTTTCCTTCTTCACCGGAACCGAAAGCGGCATTATATAATCCTGCCAGAGAAGGCCCTTGATCCCCACGCTCTTTCCTTCCTGGGAAACGTCGATGCTGCCGTTCTGATCCCCCGGCTTTTTGTCTCCTCCGTATCCGGTGAAATACCGCTTGTCGAAAACGAGTGCGACCGCGTCCTTCTTTTCATCCTTCTCTCCCTTGACGAGTCCGATGCTTTTCAGGAAATCCTTGTCGCCGGTTATCTGTATCTCGCCCTTTTCTCCCGAAACCTTGGACTCAAGGGTCAGGATTTCATAATCCTCGGATTTTTTTACCACCGAGGCGCTGAGCATGGCCGAGGCCTCCTCCTCTATCCTCTCCTTCAGGCTCTGCAGCCTGCCGCCCTTGAACCTCACGGTCGCCGATTCGCCGTTGACAGAGAGAGTGAATGAAGCGGCAGGAAGCTTTTCATCGTTTTTTACAGGGTCGCTCGAGACCTTGTGGTTGGTGGCGGTCTTCACGATCTTGAGCGCTGTTGATCCCTCTTTGGCCTTTTTGGTCGCCGTGGCTTCGATAATGCTCGTATCGGAGGACAGGGCCTTTTTATCATCAAAGCTTGCCCTGAACCCGAAAAGATTTTTGGCGTTCTTGTCGATCTCCTCGAGCACGCCCTGGAGCTGCTTCAAGGCCTCCTTGCGGTTCCGGTACTTGTTTTTATCGATTTCAAGCTGCTGGATCGGCCGGCGCTCAATCTCGACCAGTTTGTTTATTATGGACTCGGTGTCCATCCCCGAGGCCATGCCGCTCATTGAAACCGGCATTGATTTTCGCCTCCCCGCAAATACTTCTTTTTAATATACATGGCAGGAACACACATCCAAAATACAGCGAGTCGTATCCCGCATCAATAGATATCGGCCTGTTTTCAACATTTTATAACAGAAGAAAAGGCGCACAAGTATTTTTTGAGACATAACATGATATTATCAGACATGACATCACTTATGCAGATGTTCGGGAAAACATTGAGGGAGAGGGATTATCCTGTCAGGAATTATTCGTATTGTGCAGCAGGTTCACTGAAGGATTACCTGGTCAGCGATTCAAAGGCGAGGGCACAACTCGAACGGCAAAATTTTTTATCAAATTTTGTTCTTACGGCCCGTTAAAAATTCAAAAAAGGCCTGAAAAAACTAACGCGATTCGTCCACGAGTATTCCCATCGAGTCCTTGAGATGTTCAAGGAGCTTTATCATATCCTTGGGCGGTATCTCGCGAACCACCTCGTTGGTATGGGAATCGATGACCTTGACGATAATCCTGTTTGTCTTTTCATGGTACGAAAAAGAAATACGCTCGTTGAAGTCGCTCATCGCGGCATTGAGCCTGTCGAGCGATTCGTATATTTCTTTTTTGGTCAGGCTTTTGGCCGCGGCCGCTTCCCCGGACCCTTTGCCGTATTCCGGGTTTTTCGCTTCCGATTGCCTGACTCGGTTGATCGTATCGACCTTGTCGATTATCAAATTACTGATATTTCCTACGTTCATAGTTAACCTCCATGTTAACGCCTGGCATTATTTCATCCAGAAACCTCCCTTTTTTAAACTCAGTGCAAAACAAAAAGTTGTCCCCTCCCCGGCCTCCCAACCGGGAAAGGGGAATGAAGTCAACCGCACTGCCAGGCGACTTCATATCAACAGGGTGATTCTTATTTATTCCAGTAGTTTCATGATGAGCTTGGGCTTGAAATTCGCCTGAGCCAGCATCGCAGTACCAGTCTGCATAAGAATCTGGTCCCTTGTGAAGTTTACCATTTCTGCGGCCATATCGACGTCCCGCACGCGGGAATCGGCTGCCAGCATGTTTTCATAAGACACAGTCAATGCCGAGATCGTGTTTTCCATCCTGTTGAAATAGGCTCCAAGATCCGCCCTCTGTCGATTCAGCTTATCCAAAGCCTCATCGATGTATCCGATCATGGAATTCGCCTTGCCAACCGTGGAAATCGACCTTTTTGCATTCCGCTCGTCTATCAGATTCAGCGCCCTGGCGCCTATCGTCTGGATAAACACCCTGACCCTCTGATGACTGTTAGCTCCAACATGAAAGAACATGCTTCCGGTCTTGCTCCCGCGAGCATATGTACCGGTGAGCATTTTCAGTCTGTTGAACTGAGCGGATGTGGCGATCCTGTCGACCTCATCGATCAGCTGAGAAACCTCAACCTGGATCTGAATGCGGTCGCTGGAGGAATAAATTCCGTTCGCCGACTGCACCGAAAGTGACCTTATGCGCTGCATGATCTCATTGAGCTGCTGAAAGGACCCTTCTGCGACCTGGATGAAGGAAATGCCGTTCTGGGCATTTTTCTCCGCCTGTACCAGACCGTTAATCTGGGTCCTCATCTTCTCGGACACCGCCAACCCGGAAGCGTCATCGCCTGCCCGGTTGATCTTTTCGCCCGAGGCGAGCTTCTCAATGGACTTGTCCAGCCTCGTGGCAACCTTCTGCATCTGTCTGTTCGCAAAAATGGCACTCATGTTGTGATTGATTCTCATACGAAAACCCCTCCCTTGTTTTTCAGGTCCGCAATTTAGTTTTTTTAGCGTTCCCGGTTTTTCATTCCCCTCATCGTGAGGGGTATGGGACCAAATGGCCCGAAGGTTGTCTCCTTGTCATGCTGCCCGAACTGCCCATAATCCAGACAACACCGGCTCCCGATAAATTCCGGCAGCCGGTGATGCCCTCCCAGCATCACAAGCTGCCGGAACAGCCGGTTGCTGAGCAGTCGGACACGCACCGAAAGGGGAAGAGAATCGAATCATGTTTTCAAAGAACCTTTGTTTCCTTACTCTAGAAATCTTTGATATTGCATCCATTAGAACGAGCCGAGCAGCCTCAGCACACCCTGTGGCTGGATGTTGGCCTGAGCCAGCATCGCGGTACCGGTCTGAACGAGCACCTGGTTTTTGGTGACTTCCACCATTTCCTCCGCCATGTCCGCATCACGGATCCGCGACTCTGCTGCCTGAATGTTTTCAAAGGCGGTCATAAGCCCTTTCGCTGACATCTCGAGCCTGTTGTAATAGGCGCCGAGGTCGGCTCTCTGCTTTGACAGCCTCTGCAGTGCATTGTCGAGAATACCGATAGCGTCATTGGCTCCACCGGGTGTCGAAAGGGAGAGCGAAACCTTTCCCGTGCCGTCCTTAAACCTGAAGGCCTGGGCGGTCATGGTTCCGATAAAAACCCTCTCTCTCTGATTCTGATTGGCTCCTAAGTGAAACCACATGCTCGCCTTGGGAGAAACCTTCGAAAACTCTCCGGTGAGCACTTTAAACCTGTTGAACTCCGCCTGTGAAGCGACACGATCAACCTCATCCACCAGGGCCGAAACTTCGACCTGTATCAACTGCCTGTCCTGAGGCGAGTAGATACCGTTAGCGGACTGAATCGCAAGCACTCTTATCCTCTGGATAATCTGTGCCGACTGATGCAGATACCCTTCAGCAGTCTGGACAAAGGACATACCGTCTTCGGTATTCCTTTCAGCCTGCCTCAGACCCTGAATCTGGGTCCTCATCTTTTCAGAAACCGCAAGGCCGGAAGCATCATCCCCTGCCTTGTTGATTCTCTCGCCGGAGGAGAGCTTTTGCATGCTCTTGTCAACCCCCCAGTGTGAGAATTTTAAAGACCTGTTCGCGTTAATCGCGCTCATGTTGTGATTGATAATCATTTTACACTCCTTTGTTCTTTTCTCTCTGGCTTCCCTGCCAATCCGCCGTCGAGGGCAGGCAACGGCGGATGTGTAATAACCAGAAGTAAGGCTGTAGCCTTAACAACAGCCAGGATTACGACCGTATTCCAGGCTTGTATCTGGGCACATACAAAACCGGAATAATAATACGGCCATCAATAAGATTTTTTCTCGAAACAGTTTTCAAAGACCCTAGAGCAAGGTGGGATTACTCCCTGCTCGAATTTTCGCCACCTTTGGTGCCGACATTGAGGCTTGTTTTTAATTAAAATTATGATTTATTAATGATTATTATAAAATAAGCAACTAAATCTATCATATTTAACCACTTTTCAATTTTTTCATGGAAAATTAAAAAAAATTGGAAAATTATTCAAAAAATATCTTTTCTACAGTTAATTATGGCATTTACCGTACTTTCATTCTCATAAACCATCCCGTTTTCTCATGCCCTGTCCCGATTGTACCGACAATATGAAAAATACTCATGCCTTCGGCGGTAAGCATGACCTACAGGACTAAAATTATCATAACAGGATTTCTTCTTTCATTCATCAGCCTGCTGGCTTATGCCACGCTTCGCATCGATTTTTTTGAGAAGCAGCTCGCAGGAAACATGAAAAAGAAAAACGGCACGATCATCAGGGCTTACCAGAAGACATTCGGGGAAAAAGAGATAAAAACGCTGAAAAATGACGATTTGTCGGTATTCCTAAACACACTCAACCGGCTCGTATCAGATACGGCCATGCTCGTGATCGCCGATACAGAAAAAAACATCAAGATATCGAGCAAGAACGACAGTCTCATACGATCATCAGAAATCTATGACCTGATTATGCTTGATTACACGGGAAACAAGCTCACCATTAAGGAACCGGGCGGATTTATCGTCAGATACTACACCTCTTCAAAGAATGAAAACCAGAAGAACCTTAAATACTATATTTTCAACAACAACATGGGTACCGGGTCCATCCTGGCCGTCTTTCCCCACAAACCTGACAGGGTGATATTGACCAGGGCCGGGCTTGAGATAGCGTTGATTCTCCTTATAATCTTCATACTGTGCATGATGGCCTTCATCATTCATTCAAGACAGGGCTCGGTGGTAGTCGTTAAAGACGAAACACCGAAAACCGGACATTCAACAACGACAGTCAACCGAACGATCGACCGGGAAGAACGTTCCGTGGTCAGGGAAAGCATCAGCATGGTTTCCGAGGGGCTTAGCGCATATGTCTATGATCTGTTCAGGGAAATCAGCACCGCATTGCATCCCGAAGAGCTTTCCCTGTTTGTCACGGGAGGCCGCAATACCCTGATAAAACTCTTCGAATACAGGGGAAACTCATTCCTGAAAATCGACTCCCCGGTGTTCGACGCTATGGATCTCGACACCGATCTGGGCAGGGAAATGTTAAGCGGCACCCCGATAATACTGCTCAAAGGGAAAAAAGCAGTGCTTCCGCTCATTCATGAAGGCTCGCTTCTCGGCACCATCCATATCTCCGCAGCCGGGACCCTATCCGGTGAAGAGATCGACCGTGTCGAGCGGATGAGCAGGACGGTAATCAAACAGTTGAGCGAATTCATGGTCCTGAGCAATGTGATGACAGACAGGGCGTCCGGGATGTACAGCGAGACATATTTTAAAATGAAGCTGAATGAAACTGAACGCGGCATGCTCAAATCCAAAAAACATTTTTCAGTAATACTCATATCAATTGCGCGCAATATTCGAAACCTCAATGAGGATGAAAAGAACGCCGTCCTTAAAACGATCGCTCCTATAGTGGATGACGAAATCAGGGAAAACCACATGATCTGCCGCTACGGCAGATTTATTGCGGTTCTGCTCCCTGAATCAGGAAGCATAAAAACGGGAAAGGTCGCACGAAGGATATTCAGGGTTCTTTCAGAGCTGAGAGTCAAGATGAGCGATGAGGAGTATCTCGATATAACCCCATTTATAGGAGTGGCCTCGTCGGACACAGCGCCCGAAGCGTGCAATGTGCTGAATGTCGCGCAGAAAAATATCGACCTTGCCCTGACCCGTGAAGACGGGAACATCCAGGATTCCAGGATTAAAGTCTGATAACCTCTCTCGATCATCACTCAAGAAAAATATTTGAGCTTACCGCAGCATATACAGTGGCGGAATACATTGAGGAGTCGGCGACATTGCCGAAACTGACCGTGTTGAAAAGGCCGATATGCATCCTGCATCCCAAAATGAGGTTGATATGCTTATGTACCGGGAATGCGCAGCCTATACCGAACAGAAGTCCGAAATCGTCTCCTGCATCCAGATTTTTTTCAACAAAGTCTTTCGTATACAGGCCCGATGCAGAGATGGATTGTTTTAACAGGTACCTTGAAAGTTCAATACCCCCGAAGGCCCCCGTATCAATAAAAAACCAGCTTATGAACATCCTGCATCCAAAAGTTATATCTATATAGTGCACTGTCATCTGGTAGCGGACGTCGAAAAGATCATCGTCATAGGACCAACCATCCCGGAGTTTAGTATCACTGACATGCACCGATAATGTTTTATTGAAATATTCGCCTCCGATAAAAAGCTGCCATTTCATGATGTTTTTACTGGGAAGTGTTATGCCCAGTTGTAATCCGGTTAGCCACCCATTGTTAAAATCCCCATAGAAGGTTCTGTTGTCATTGTCAGCACTGAGATCAATCGAGAGAGGCTTGAGCGCATCCGTACCAATAACAAATGCATATCCGCCGTAACATTCGATATTGAGGGTAAGGGGAGATCTTTCAGTAGTCTCCCATGCAGCATAGAGCCCGGAGCATGCCGTTGAAACAATCAGGATTACCATGAAAACCACTTTTTTCATAACACCCCCTGTATTAATTGGTGATAATTCGCAAATACTTATACCATTTATCGATGTAATTAATGGTAAACATCTAATAATATCATATGGTAACCCCTATTGTAAAAATCAGGTTTTATCATTTTTCAAATAATAAAAAACCTGATTTTTAGAGATGCCCATAATATTATTAATGCGTGATAATAGAAGACCAAGTGACAACTTTTTTTACTATATCTGAAACAATCTGAAATTTTTTATAGAAAAAATCTACTTGACTTATATCAATATATCAAGATATATTGATATATAATTGTTATTCAAGAGGAAATACCATGAATTTCATTGAACGCCTTTTCAGCGGAAAACCGATCATCATCGATGGGGCCATGGGCACCTTGCTTTTCAGGGAGGTTCCCGAGCACCGGGGGCCCTTCGAACTGCTCAACGCGGACAGACCATCGGTCGTCGAAGCCATACATGAGCAGTACTTTCTCGTCGGCGCCCATCTGGTTGAGACCAATACCTTCGGAGGAAGCAGAATCAAGCTCGAGGAGTTCGGGCTTGGGCTGCGCTGCGAGGAGATCAATGAAAAAGGCGCAGCTGTCGCACGCAGGGCTGCAGACCGCCATAATGGATATGTCGCAGGTTCCGTCGGCCCCACGGGGAAACTCATTGAGCCCATGGGAGATGTGCCCCCGGAGCTTATCATTGAAGCGTATGCCGCCCAGTTCAGGGGGCTGGAACGCGGCGGTGCCGACTGCATCATCATCGAAACGATGAACGACATACAGGAAGCCAGGCTCGCCCTGCTCGCGGCCAAAGATTCGGTCAGGCTGCCGGTCATCTGCAGCATGACCTTCGAGGAAAACGGCAAAACAGTGACCGGGACCGACATGCTGACCGCCTTCGCGACCCTGGCTGCAAACGGCGCCGATGCGGTAGGGGCCAACTGCAGCATGGGCCCTTCGGGACTTCTGAAAATATTCAGGGAAAACATCGATAAAATCCGGGGGCTCGGTCTGCCGCTGACGGTCTGGTCGAACGCCGGCCTGCCCGCAGTTGTTGACGGCGTCACGACCTATTCACTGACTCCGGAGAAATTCGGCTCGATTTCCCGGGAATTCGCGGAGCTCGGCTTTTCGATCATAGGGGGATGCTGCGGCACCACTCCCGACCATATCCGCGCCCTCGCGAACGAAATCGAGACGATTGAGGCGGCCCCGAAAAAATTTTCCAGGGCGTGGCGGCACCTCACCGGCAGGAGCTCCTCGCTGGATATCGGTTCGCGGACCGGGACCATCATCGTCGGCGAGCGCCTCAACCCCACCGCCAGAAAAAAATTCGCCGAGGAGCTGAAAGAGGGAAAGCAGTCGTTCCTGAGAAACGAGGCTGCGCTGCAGGCCAATGAAGGCGCTCATATTCTCGACATCAACGTCGGAGTGCCCGGGATCGATGAAATCGGCGCGATCGCGGCGTCGGTTGCCACCCTGAGCGGCATCGTCAAAACTCCCCTGATGATCGATTCGGACAATGCGGCAGTGCTGGAAAAGGCGCTGCTTCTGTATCCCGGAGTTCCGGTGATAAACTCGATCAACGGCAAGAAAAAAAGCCTGGACAGCGTTCTTCCGCTGCTCAGGCGTTTCGGCTGCTTCGTCGTGGCCCTGTGCCTCGACGACAGCGGCATCCACCGCGAGGCCGTAAAAAGGATCGCGGCCGGGGACAGGCTGCTGGAGATTCTGGCTGGCGAGGGTATCGCCCCTGAAAGAGTCTTCATCGATCCGCTCATGCTTGCCGAGAGCGCGGAGCCGGGCGGCGCCCTGGAGACGCTGAAAGTGATAGAATACTACGCCCAGAAAGGGATCAAAACAAGCATCGGCCTGAGCAATATCTCGTTCGGGCTGCCGCAGCGCAAGCATATCAACGGGGTCTTTCTCCGCATGGCCGAAAAAGCGGGCCTGACCGCGGTCATCATGAATCCGTCGGCCTATAACACGGGCGCGCCCGAGTCGGAGGAAGATGCCCTGGCCCGCGACTACCTCGAGGGGCGCGATCCCGGCGCGGCCAGGTATATCGCGCATTTCGGCAACCCCACGCCGTCGAAGGATACCGGAGCCGCCGGGAAAAAACCCGCCGAAAACATCATCGATGCAATTTTCAGGAACGTCGTCGAGGGCAACAGCGACGACATCGAGGAGAACGTTCGCACCGCGCTCGCTTCCAGAAACACGCGCGAAATAATGGACCAGGCCCTGATCGGAGGACTCGAAAAGGTCGGACAGCTGTACAGTTCGGGGGAATACTTCCTGCCGCAGATGATTTCATCGGCGAACGCCATGAAAAAAGGCTTTGCCCTGCTCAAACCGCTCCTGAGCCAGGCAGCCTCGGAGAAGCTGGGCACGGTCGTGATATGCACGGTCAGAGGCGACATCCATGATATCGGCAAAAATATCGTTGCCATGATGCTCGAAAACCACGGGTTCACGGTGCACGACCTGGGAAAAGACATCGAGGCCGACGCGATAGTTTCGGCAGCGGTGGAGCACCGGGCCGACATCGTGTGCCTGAGCTCGCTGCTCACGACGACCATGGGAGAAATGAAAACCGTGAGCGAAAAACTTCGTAAAAAAAATCTTCCGGTCAAGCTTCTGGTCGGGGGCGCGGTCGTCAACCAGGAATACGCCGCGAGCATCGGCGCAGTGTACGGCCATGACGCGGTTGACGGTGTAAGCAAGGCGAAACAGATGGTGAAATGAATCAGTCAACATTATAATCCAGCTTCGATTCACGAAAAACAGGCAGAAACTAAAAAAGTTTAATGCATTAGCATAATCTTAAATTCTAAATTTTTGCCTTTAAAGGTCCAAAATACTTTTTTTATAAATATGGTTGACATAAAAAAACTCAAAATAATTAATCAGATAAATTTAAATAGCCTTGGTGCCTAAAAAATGGAGAGTATTGACTCATTGCTTTTTAAGCATCATGAGTAAGTGCCCCAGATCGGCCCCGGGTATAGGCTTTTCCGGTCGCTCGACGTGCTGTAAGAAAAAGCTATAAAGGCGCGGGTCGGGCTTCACCGTGAAAATGCTGCGATATGATTTTTAATTCATAAAATTTATACAAAAAAAGGAGATACTTGGTGAAACGATCATTGTTCTTCATAATTCCTTTCATTGTATTCGCGTATCTGTCGCTCATCCTGTTTCAGAGGGCATGCGACTATACAATGAATCTCCAGGCCGAAAAAAGGCTCCCGTTCAACCACAAAACTCATTTAACTCAATATGGAGCGGACTGTGAGACCTGCCATCAATACTATGACAACGGCAGGTTCAAGGGCCTCCCGACCGTGGCGGAATGCACCCAGTGTCACGACAGGGGCGGCGAAGTACACAATCCTGATCCGACTGTGCCCACGAAAAAAGCCATGCTTGACAGCTACAAGGACACGGACAAACCATGGCAGGCATTCGCTGCCCAGCCCGATCTTGTCTACTTCAGCCACAAGGTGGTCATGACAGCTACCTATGAAGACGGCAGGAAGAAATCCCGCTGCGGATCGTGCCACGGCGACAAGGCCGGATCGACCACTACCGAAAAAATCAAGGGCAAGATGCTGATGGGTCAGTGCATGGATTGCCATACTGCCCTGCATATCAGCAATAAATGCCTGGTCTGCCATGATTGATCAGATAAATAATATACGAAATTATCAATAGGAGAAGCATAACTAATGAAGAAAATAGAAAGAAAGGATTTTCTACTGCTGGGCGGCGGAGCCATTGCTGGCGGCCTTACCGGTTATGTTTTTTCTGGTGCTCCCTTCCTCTCGTTCCAGTGGCTTGTCGAATGGACTCAGGACCAGTATGTGCCCACCAAAGGGGAAGAAAAATATCTCCAGAAATTATGCGAATACTGCCCGAACAAATGCCAGATCTCGATCCGCATGATCGGCGACAGGGCTGTCAAGGTTGAATCTTCAAACAGCTGCTGCCCGCTGGGTCAGGCCACGCTGCAGCTCCTCTATCATCCCGAAAGGATCAAGACTCCTCTCAAGAGAACCGGATCCAAGGGCTCCGACAAATTCGCCCCGGTATCATGGGATGAGGCGATGAAAGACATTTCGTCGAAAGTCAACAAACTGGTGAAAGACAACAAGGCGGATATGATCGCCGCCGTCAACAAAGACTACAGCCTTTCCGGAGAACTCCTCGAAAGAATGATCAAGGCGTCCGGAAGCGCGAACGTCTACTACGAGTCTTCAGAAAAAACCATAGCTCAGGGAGCGCTGGGCGGATTTGCAGAATATGATTTCGCGAACACCGACTGCATTATCAGCTTCGGCGCCAAGCTGCTCGAAGGCTGGGGAAACCAATGCCAGATGAATCAACATTTCCTGAACTGGAAGAAAAAAGGCGTCAAGCTGATCCAGGTAGACACCAACTGCTCGACCACGACTTCACTGGCCGACGAGTGGATCGCCGTCAAACCCGGTACAGAGGGAATCCTCGCACTCGGAATGGCGAACTACCTCATCAAGGAAAAAGGACGCACGTCTGGAGCCCCGAACTTCGCTGCATGGTCCCAGATCGTCATCAACCAGTATCCGCTCGCGAAAGTCTCGCAGCTCACCGGCGTTGACGTCAAAAAGATAAAAGAGCTCGCCGATACCCTCATCCAGGCTCGGAACCCCATCGTGGTGGCCGGTAAAGGATCGAAGGGAGTCTCCTCTTCCTCTGTCGAGATGCAGGCCGTTTACGGACTCAACACTCTCGCCAGAACAGGCGCTGTGGCCCTCAAGGCCCCTGCCGGAATGGGCGCAATCGCGACAACCGGAAAGGCTCCGGCTGCCGGACTCGATGATTTCATCAAGAACCGGGACTTCGAAGTCATGTTCGTCAACGAAGCGGATCCTGTATACAAGAGCGTTCTCGGTAAAAACCTCGCCGAAAAGATGGAAAAAGCGTTCGTCGTTTCGATAACGCCTCTCATCAATGACACCGCCCTGTATTCCGACTATGTTCTGCCGTCAATATCGGTTCTCGAAGGGCCTGATTCGAATAACGCGGAAATAGTCAAGCCGTACAAGCAGTCAAAGCATGCAGGCGATATAATAATCGGCGTCGCGAAACTGCTCG
>JAKLIV010000289.1 GCA_022709405.1 Spirochaetota bacterium | reverse complement strand
CCCAGTCGATCTTCTTTCCCAGGTGCTTTTCGAGAAACGCGATCTGGTCCCATATCTGCCGCTCTATATACCGGAATGATTCATCGTCCTTCCAGTAAGGCACGTCGAAGATGAACGACGGCGCGCCCGTCAGGTATTCCATGGTCTGGGCCACGGAAACGTTGGTGTCGCAGGGATGAGACCCGGCGACGATGAGGTCGGGCGCCGGGATCTGCTTGATAAGATAGGCTCCCACATTGAGCTTCATGGCTGAGCAGTATTCGACCGGCGTGCCCTGGTTCTCGGCGACCTCGATGATCTGCGAAGGAGCGGCCATGCTTTCGACATTGGCGAATATGTTCAGCGCCGCATTGCAGAACGGGGTCACGTCGAATGCGGCGAGGATTTCGGCGTTCAATATCCACTCGACCCACACAAGCGGCTTTCCGCTCTTTTCCGCCCTCAAAACGTCAGTGAAATTCTCGACAAAGGCCAGCGCCCCGTCGCCGTACGCCCTGAACGTGTCCGGGGTCAGTAGCCCTGCGCCCATGGTGAGCAGCCCGTAGCGGAACTTCCGATTGAGCAGGTTCTCGGTTGTCGGCACATAGAGAGGCCTGAGCACATACATCAAGAGCGTCGCGAAGCGGGGGATGCGGGAAAAAATGAAGATGAGGATGAACAGTATGCGTGAAATCCTCATGATGCGAAGAGGTTTCCATCCGTATATCCCTTTCATTTTCATTCCGTTTTTTTTCATAATCCCATTTTCTCAGCAAAAGCGAGGATAACACCGGCGCCGCTGCCGGAACGGCATTGATCACACAATAGCGCCGCTGCTCACGATACCGTATCCCAGATTTTTTTTCCTGTCGTACACAAAACAGATAAATGCATGCGGATATTCAAATAGTGTAATATCGAACCATTGACATGATGAAAAAAGTATTCTATAGTATGCCCTGCATACCTGGATGGAGGGATTGGATGAGAACTGCCGGCATAGACGTCGGCTCGCTCACGGCAAAGGCAGTCGTGATGGATGACGGGAGAATCGTCGCGAGTTCGCTCATACCCGCCGGGCCCGACCCGGCGCAATCGGCCGATTCGGTGATCAGACGATGCCTTAAAGACGGAGGTATCCCCGCCGCCCCGGTGCAGTGCTGCTGCGGGACCGGGTACGGCAGGCTGACCATCCCGTTTGCCGACCTCAATATGAGCGAGATATCGTGCCATGGTATGGGCGCGTTCTGGAGCAACGGCGAGATCAGGACGATCGTCGACATCGGCGGCCAGGACTGCAAGGTTGTAGCCATAAACGACGAAGGGATGGTGACCGATTTCGTCATGAACGACAAATGCGCCGCCGGAACAGGACGATCGCTCGAGATCCTGGCCCGCACCCTGGGGGTACCGCTCGAAGAGCTCGGAGAGCTCGCATTAAAATCGCGCAGACCCACCGCGCTGACCAACAAGTGCAGCGTGTTCATGGAAATAGAGGTGATCGAGCTCCTGTGCCGCAAGAAAAGGCCCGCGGCCATAGCCCACGGCATTGCGGATGCCGTGGCCCGCAGGGTCGCGGCGCTTGCCGGAACCGTACCCGTTGCAAAAGGCGTATGCGTAACCGGCGGGGTTGCCAAGAACAGGGCGGTCGTCAGATGCATCGAAAAAAGGCTCGGCTCCGCCCTGAGTCCTCTGGGCATCGATCCCCAGCTCGCCGGGGCCGCGGGCGCGGCGGTGTACGCGTTCCGGTCGATCACCGGAAAGACGGGAGGCGGCCCTTTATGAATGCGGGAATAGACGCCGGCATGAGACTTGTCAAGCTTTGCCTTGTCGGCCGCACGACGATATTCGCGTCTCGCTGCTTTGAAATGGACGCGAACTTCGAAAGGCGGTGCAGCGATGCGCTCGCGGCCTGTGCGCATGAGGCTGTTTCAGCCGGTTTTTCATCAGGGCGCATACGTTCGATCACCGCCACGGGTTACGGCGCATCCCTGGTAAGGCGCGCCCGCGCTCATGCGGCCGAGGACGCGTGTATAGCCGCCGCCGCTCTCGGAACATCCTCCCCGGCGAGGAGCGTCATCGACGCGGGCGGGCTTTTCATCAAGATCCACAGGATCGCCGAAAACGGCCGTGCCACGGAAACCGTGACCAGCGAAAAATGCGCCGCCGGCAGCGGCCGCTTTCTCGAAATAGCGGCCCAGGCGCTCAAGATGCCGTTCGAAGCTCTTGCCGGGATGGACCTCGCTGACGCGAGTCCCTTTCACATAACCGGCAGCTGCGCCGTGTTCGCCGAAAGCGAGCTCATCAGCCGGATCGGCCGCGG
>JAKLIV010000288.1 GCA_022709405.1 Spirochaetota bacterium | reverse complement strand
GCTGCATTTCGATGCCGTTTTTAAGAATCTTCTCCTGCATGCGATCGGTATAACCGAAAGCGTTTTTTAAAAGCTCCTGCTGTACGTTGATGAACAGCGATGGCTTGTGATAGGCGGGATCGGTGGTGTTTTTACCCAAAAGCGGAAATGCCATGTCGTTGGCATCGTAATACACCTCTTTGACACCCAATGAGACAGTCGTTCCCGAAGAAAACAGCTTCGACAACGACGCGGCCGCGTCCCACTGTTTCTGCGTGGTTCCCGTGAAAATCGACATGCTGGTGGGAGGCGAATCCTGATTCGTATATCCCCCCTCCAGAGCAGCCTCCGGAGAGTATTTTTTAATGAATAACCGGTATTCCGTGTCGGTCATGGCCATACCATAGCCGGCCGAGCTGACCGCCAGGTTGTTCTTCAATACCAGATCGATAGCTTTCTCGATGGACATATCGGCCACGAGTACCGGATCCTGCGGTCGATCCCCCCCCTCCTGTGCCGGAAGGCTTTCTGCGGACAGGACGAGCATCATGAGACTGGCTGCAATATGTTTTCGATACCTTTTAATCATCTGTGTAATCCTCAATAGAGTTGTTGTACAATCGGAGGTGTTGCTTCCCCCTGCGACGGCGGAGGGAAGCACAACGTCCCCACGATGTGCTTGATGCCTGGCAGCTATACCGGCTTCTTCCCACCGGGAAGCGCAGGCTGCACGCCCGTTATACCGAAACGCGACAGCATGCTTCGTATAACTCCCTGTGTGTCTTCGACGATATGATAAAAACAGGGCACAAGGACGAGCGTGATGAAGGTGGCAAACAGCAACCCGTATCCAAACGCCAGGGCGAGCGGCGTGACGAGATAGTCCTTGCCACCGAAACCGTATATAACCGGGATGAGCTCAAGGACCATGGCCCCGGCGGTAAGTATGATCGGCCTGAGCCGCACCACACCGCCCTCGACGATTGCATCATTGAGGCTCAGGCCCTCATCCCTGAATTTTCCGATGAACTGCACCAGCACCAGCGTGTTGCTCACGATGATGCCGGCAAGGCTGAAGAGACCGAGCACGCTCATGAACGACAGCGGCAGGCCATGCGTGAAGAGCGCAAAGATGACGCCGATGAGCGCGAAAGGGATCGCGATCATCACGACAAACGGCATCACGAGCGAATGCATGAACACGGCAAGGACCACGTATATGACGAGGAGCGCCATGATGAAGAGCGTACCGAGCTCGCCCATCGATTCGTTCGTGTCCTCCTGCTCACCGCCGTAGGCGATCGAATAGCCGGGATACCGCGCTTCGATATCGGCGAACTTCTTTTCGAGCAGCTTGGTCACCTCGACCGGCGTGATGCTCGCGATATCAACATCAGCCTGCACCTGGACCAGACGTTTGTAGTTGAGGCGATTGATCTGAGAATATGCCTTTCCGGTGCGGACCTCACTCACCGCGTCGAGGGGAACGAGACCACCGGCCATGTTCGCGATCCTGACCTCTCCGGGGCCTTTCATCTTTGTGCGCGCCTCCTCGTCGAATCGTACGCGAATCCCCACCTCCTCCTCGCGTTGGTTGACCTTGGTGGCCACGGCGCCCGCGAAAGAGGCGTTGATGGCCGACGCGATGTCATAGGTAGACACCCCGGCCCGCGTCGCGATCCTTTCCCTGACGGTATACCGGTATTCGGTTTTCCCTTCCTCGAGGTCGATCGAAAGGTTGCGAATTCCCTTTACACCCGAGAGGTAACTCATATATTCATCCGCGATTTCTTTCATAACGGCGAAATCGCCGCCCCGGATCTCCACGTTCACGGGCTTTCCGACAGGTGGCCCCTTCATGTACGGCTCCACCTTCACCTCCATGTCGCGCGGGATCACGCCATCGGCCTGCGCCCTGGCGAGTTTATCACGAAGCTCCGCGCCGATGACCTTCGCGATCCGGTCCCGCTCTTTTTCCGGCGTCAGATGCAAGTCGAAAGTGGTCTTAAACGTGGCCGTGGCCGGTTTCGGGTCGGTTATCTCCACGTGCTCCTCTCCGACCCTTGCATGCACCACCTTCAGCTCCGTCCGCGGGAGATCCGAAACGATTTTCTCGACCTTTTTCATCTCCTCGAGGTTCGCCTCGAGATTCATCTCATGGGGCAGCTTTATCTTGACGCGAATGAGTTCCTCACCCCCGGCAGGGATGAATTTGAATCCCATCCGCCCGAGCAGCCCGACCGAAACGATCAGAAGCAGCAGGAGCACGCCAACCGTCAGGTAGCGGTGTCGCAACGCCGCCGAGACGACTGATTTGTATTTTCGTTGTACCTGCCCGAAACCTCCCGTCTCGAAATTCGGGTCCTCTTTCCGAAGACTTTTCGATGACCGGTTTATGCTTTTC
>JAKLIV010000287.1 GCA_022709405.1 Spirochaetota bacterium | reverse complement strand
CTCATCTCAATGGCAGATTTTATGGAACCTAAATTAAAAGAAACAATGAACAAATTTTTCTATCCTGAAAGCATAGTGGTAATCGGAGTTTCCCTTGCAAAGATAAACCTGGGAAAGATCATCATACTCAACAATCTTCAGAGGAAATGGGCCGGTAAACTATACGGCATCAGCACCGAAAACGGATCTATCGAGGGCGTGCCGGTTTTCGATTCGGTCGACAAACTTCCGGAAGTGCCGGACGTTGCAATCATCATCACCCCGGCGAAGTATGTTCCGGGATATATGAAACAGTGCGGCGAAAAGGGAATAAAACAGGTAGTCATTGAGACGGGCGGATTCAGCGAATACTCGAACGAAAAGGGCTCGCTCGAGGCAGAAGTGCTTCAGACTGCAAGACATTACGGAATCAGGGTGATCGGCCCAAATTGTGTCGGTGTCGGGACATCCGAAACAGGAATGATGAACGCGTTCGGCTTCTTCCAGCGCGAGGAGGGCAATTCATCTGTTTCGGTCATTTCCCAGAGCGGTGGAATAGGCAACACCTTTATCCGCATACTGAACGACAACCATATATTCTGGCAGAAGTTCGCCAGCGTCGGCAACAAGCTCGATCTTGACGAGGCCGATTTTCTCGAATATTTTCTCCAGGACGACAAGACGGGCACCATAATGTGCTATCTCGAGGGGTTCAACCGGGGCAGGTATTTTTTCGACCTGGCAAGAAAATCCGATAAGCCGATAATCGTGCTCAAGTCGAACCGCAGTGAAGCGAGTTCGAAGATCGCTCGCTCCCACACGACGGCGCTGTCGACCGGGGATGACATCGTCGACGCAGCATTCAGGCAGACGGCGATAATCAGGGTCGAGGGAGAGGAGGACCTGCGGACTGCGGCCAAGGCGTTCAAGCTTCCGATCGTCAGGGGAAACAGCGTTGCCGTGCTTTCCCGTTCGGGAGGGCACGCGGTCATAACGGCGGACGCCTGCGTCAAATACGGCCTGAACATGATCGATTTTCCAGCCCCGTACATCGAGAGCATCAAAGGCATATACAAGACCAGGGTAATCAACCACCAGAATCCGCTCGACCTCGGCGAAATATTCGACTATACCATATTCATCAAGATCGTCGAGGAGACCCTGAAGATTCCGGAGGTGGACGGAATAATCTTCAACCATCTGTACCAGCCCTCATACGAAGCGGCGTCCTCAAGGACGTTCCTCAAGGCGGTCGAGGAGCTCGTGGCCAGATACGAAAAGCCCGTATACATTTCCCTGACATCCAACGCTGAGGAGATAACGGATATCACCAAAAACCATCCTTATCCGACATTCACTTCGCCCCTGCAGGCGGTACAGGCTTACGCCCTGGCGCTCGACTACGCGCGGATGAAAAAGGCGCGCGACTCGAGAGGCGAACTTCCGGCATTCGGGATCGATGTTCCCGTGATTGAAAGTGTTCGTTCAAGATGCAGGACCGAGGGCAGGATCCCGCTGACCGACGAGGCGCTGGACATATGCCGGGCGGCGGGCGTCATCCCGGTAAAGTATTCGCGCGTTCAGGGCCCGGCCGATCTGGATTTGATCGATATCAAATATCCCGCGGCCATCAAGCTGCTTTCCAGGGACGCCTCGCATAAATCCGACGCAGGAGGGGTCATGCTCGGCATCCCGGACAGGGCCGCGGCGGCAGCCGCGATCGAGGCCATGAGGGAAAAAATCTCGGCGCTTCCGGGCAGGCCGGCAATCGACGGTTTTCTCGTTCAGAAAATGAGCGGGCAAGGCGAGGAATTCTTTATCGGCGGGCGCAGGGACGCCACGTTCGGCCCGGTCGTCATGGTCGGTTACGGCGGAATTTTCATCGAACTTCTGAATGACGTTTCAATGAGGCTGGCGCCGGTAACCGCGAACGAAGCTGCAGCGATGATCGACGAGCTCACGATGTCGCCTTTGTTCAGGGGTGTCAGGGGAAGGCCGCCGCTGGACAGGGATGCGCTGATTGATGCGCTCTGCAGGATATCTTCGCTTCTCGCCTCGGACAAAACCATCGGCGAAATCGATATCAATCCTGTGATCGTTCATGAAAAGGGCAATGGCGTTTCAATAGTGGATTCACGGATATTTTTCCTGCATCATGACGCCTGACCGGTTCTCCAGACCGTTCTGGAGTTCCATGGCCGGATATGCCGAATATTTGGCCCAGGCGAAGCTTTTTTCTTGACTACAGCCCCTTAATGAAATTGGATGGTCTAATTGTATTGTTTTCCCGATCCAATATGAACAGTAAAAAGTATATTGAAATCATCTGGTACGGAAGAGGCGGGCAGGGAGCAATTACCGCAAGTCAGCTGATCGCCGAAGCCGCACATCTCGAGGGTTATAAAGGAATCACC
>JAKLIV010000286.1 GCA_022709405.1 Spirochaetota bacterium | reverse complement strand
CCTTCTCGTTCATCTGCGGCCATTTGTACTTCTCGCAGTCGACCTCGACCCAGTAGTCGATGTCGTCGATATTGATGGTATTGAAGCGCCCGCCCTCCGCCCACGGGTAATCCGACCGCACCTCGAAAACGATCTTCTTCGCGGTCTGCCTGAAGATGTTCGCGCTGTTGGTCCCGTACGACATGTTGAAGTAGCCGTGGTTATCGGGCGCCGTCGCGGCGTTGAACCACCAGTCCATGCCCCGCTTTTCCCGTTCATGGCTGGCGAACCGGTAATGGTGCGCCCATGTGCCGCCCGCCCAGCCCCAGGGGGTCCAGCTCGTTACGCCGTGTTCCTCGCGCGCCTTGCGGTTCCACGGGAAAAAGAAATGCTCGTGCACGCAGTGGTACTGCTGGTGCGGGTCGACCTGCTGCAGTTCGGGATGCGGATAGAAGTTACCGGCCAGCCAGAATTCTATGTCCCTGAGCTGGCCCGGCCCGCCGCCGAGCCTCTGGGCCACGGCCTCGGTGCACACTGTCGAATCCCCGCCCACGGTGCCGTGATTGATCCAGTCGCCTGATTTCACCATGTCGGCGATCTGCTTTGCCGTCCTTTTCTTGTCCCTGATCTTCTGCTGTACGGGCGTTGTCATGTCTGCCTCTTTTTATATATCTGTCATTATTGAAACCGGGGCGCCGTCCTGGTCCGCCTGCGGCCGCTGTCCCGATGCGATCAATCGATCCCGGTTTTTTCGCAATGAAGCTGCTATACAAAATTATATCGATATGAGTCAATTATTTTTCGAAATCCGCGCAGGGAAAATCAAAACAGGGCGCAACGGCAGGCGGATTGATCTTCGGCGTTCAATCGGCGAAGGAGCGGGGTTTCATTTTACATGCTGTTCTGAAGAGGAATAGATGAACGAATCGAGAACCCGCCAGGCGCCGGCCCCGGCGGAGTCATCTTTCATTATGGCCTTCCATGAGACGACCGCCTTCGGACCTTCGACAGCTACGACGACATACCCATGGTATGACGCGTTGGAAAATTTTGTTTTTGCTTTTTTCCCGTTCCCGAGCTTTCCCGACGACCTCAGGTTGCCGCCGCCAGTGCCTGCGATGATCTGCCATACTTCATTGCCGCAGGCCCTGACAAGGGACCGGTCATAGCAGTGGTCATGGCCGCAGAAGTAAATCCCGCCGCCGGCCCTGCCGATGCTCTCGAAGAAAAGGTCGCGCCCGGCGGGATAGAATCCCAGATTGTCCCTGTGCATTTTCTCGAACGCCGGTTCATGGGCGAAGACGAAGATCAGCGGATTACGGTTGCCCGCAAGCCGCCTGTCGAGCCAGGACTGGTTCACCCGGTGCTCGACGACATACACGTCAAGGCCGATGAACAGCGCGTTCCGGTGTTCGAAGCTGTAGGTCAGGCCCTCCTCTCCCGGGGGGCCGTTTTCCGGTATGCCGGATTCGGCAAAGGCTTCTCTGAACGCTTTCCTGAGCTGCGCAGGCGTATCCGGCGAGGGCTCGAGATGAAGGGGCAATGGAGGCAGCGCGGCCCGTTCCGGTCCGCTGTCATGGTTACCCCTGACCGGGTAGACCCTGATGCCCGCGTGGTACACGGGCCCCATGGCCTTCTTCCAGGCCGCGTACTGGGCTGCGTAGCCGGTTCCGCCGTTTTTAAGCCATCCGTTCACGAGGTCGCCCGATACCAGCACGAGCCCGGGTTTTTCCCGAACGATATCCTCCGCTATAGCCTTCACGATTTTCTCGTTGATGCACAGGCCCATCCCTGTCGAGGCCCTGTCGGCCTGCGTGTCGCTTATGACCGCGAATTTCCATGGGGGCGCATCCCCGCCGGCCTGGGCAGGGCCCTTTGCCCATGGAATGGCGAGCAGCGCAACAATTACGAGCGCCGCGGCGAGGAACGCATTGAGGTGTTTACGCAGATTCATTGTGTCCCGTTTATCAGCCGCTTTGGAATATTTATATCTGCAGATCTTTCTGTAATTTATGGGGATTGCGCCGCATGTCAAGTATTCGCCAAACCGTAACCAAAGCACCATCTTCAAATGTATAATAAACGGCTTAGGGAAACCTCTTTGAAAGCATTCTGTGATAACCGAAATGCAGCGGGTGAATGCCGGCATACAATGCGAGAGAGTCAATATCCGAAAAGATGGAGTTTAGAAAATAATCGCCCAGGCCCTGGCTCTGTTTTTCATAAAATTCCCGGCCACAGTAAAGATCATTAATTCCTGATGAAAGGATTTTAATCTTCATTAAAGCGTTTGCGAAGTTGTCTTTTCGCTTCGACCCAGTCGATTATTTTTTCCTCGCCCGAGCTCAGCCGTTTTTTGGTTTCATACAGTGATGTTTTTTGCCAGTCGGGAGAATCCACCTGATTGTCATCCCGTGAAAGGTCTTCCCAGAGGGCCTCCATCATGATC
>JAKLIV010000285.1 GCA_022709405.1 Spirochaetota bacterium | reverse complement strand
CAGGGGGCCTGCAGGGCCAGGAAGAACATCGGCGGCGCGCTCTTCACCCTGGTCTATTCGAGGATCGCGGCCATGCAGGTGGATCCGGTCGAAAAAAAACCGCTGTACCATTTTCTTCCCGGGTCGCTCGCTTTTTCGATAGCGACCGCCGGCTGCAACATGAGCTGCAAGTTCTGCCAGAACTGGCAGATATCACAGTCCGATCCTGATGAGATCGAATCCTTCGAGCTTCCACCGCAGGCGCTGGCCTCCCGGGCGCGGGAAAGCGGGGCCAGGATCGTGGCCTACACCTACAACGAGCCCACGGTCCAGTTCGAGTATATCTGCGATTCATCCGCCCGGGCCAGGGCCGCGGGCCTCAGGCCGGTGATCATATCCAACGGCTACATAAACGTCGAACCGGGAAAAGAGCTCGCGAAGAACCTCGACGGCGTCAAGATCGACCTCAAGGCCTTCAGCGAGGATTTCTACTCGCGCATCTGCGGCGGCGGCCTGAAGAGCGTGCTCAAGAACCTCGAATCGATCCACGCGACCGGCAGGTGGCTCGAGATCGTGGTGCTGGTGATACCCACGCTCAACGATTCCGCGGGCGAAATAAAAAAAATGGCGGCCTGGGTCAGGAAGAACCTGTCGCCCGACGTGCCCATGCATTTCACCAGGTTCCACTCCATGTACCTGATACGCAATCTTCCGCCGACGCCGGTGAGCACCCTCGAACGCTGCCGGAGCATCGCCGCAGCGGAGGGGATCAGGTATCCCTATGTCGGAAACGTTCCCGGGCACCGCTGGGAGAACACCTACTGCCACGGATGCGGGAAACCCTTAATCGACAGGAGCGGCTTCATCGTGATCCGTAACCGCATCAGAAACGGAAAATGCCCCTCCTGCGGCGCGGCCATACCCGGGGTGTGGGCTTGACATTCGATACAAAAGACCGTTTGCCGGTCCCCAACGAGCTCGCGCTCATCGCTCTGTATTTCGGTTTCGCCGCCGCCGTGTCCCAGGTCACCCTCATCCGGGAGCTCCTCGCCGTTTTCAGGGGAAACGAGTTCATCATCGGGGTCATGTTCTCAGCCTGGTTTCTGGGCATATATCTGGGCGCGCGTTTGAGCAGGGAGTCCGATGCGGATTCGATGATACGAAGGGTCCGGGCCGCGGCGCTTATGCTTCCCCCGGTATTGGTCCTTTCGGCCTACGGCCCCCATGTCATGTCGGCCGTCGTCCCGCGCTCCGCGGGGACCTTTTATACGTTTACGGCCGAGCTCTCGTTTTCACTTTTTTTCACGATTCCCACGAGCTTCATCATCGGCTGGTTCTTCCCTCCGGTCGTGGCCCTGGTCTCGGGCGAGGAGGGCGAGGCCTCGGGCGGCAGGGTCTACTATATAGAATCCGCGGGCTCATTCCTGGGCGGCCTGGCCTTTTCATTCGTTTTCGCGGGCCTCCTGAATCCCCTTCAGATCATAATCATTCTATCCGTTTTTTCCCTGGCCATTTGCCTGTGGAGAATGAAGATCGCGCTTGCCGCGCTCTGCATCGCGCTGGCCGTTCTTTTTTTCCATGCAACTGAAGCGGAGTTTTCCCTTTTCAGCCGGTTGTGGCAGGCGAACCGTCCCGGCAGGCTTGAGGCATACGAGCGCACCAGGTACCAGGCAGTGGCGTTGTGCGCAGACCGGGACTCTGTCGGCGTGTACGGCGACGGCGTTCTCCTGTATACGCTGCCCGACGCCTACGAGGCGCGGCAGGTTTTTCATCTGATCATGGCGCTCAAAGAGATCAGGGGGGGGCGGATTCTCGTGTTCGGGTCCGCCCCGGGATCGGTGCCGTACAACCTTCTCCGGGCCGGAGCCGGCGAGGTCTGCTACTGCGAACCGGATGCGGGCCTGTGGAGGATCGTGAAGCCCCGCGTCAGGAAGCTGTACGGCGTCGGTGACGGCCGCGCGGGGTTGAAGATAATCCGGCGCGACGTCAGGGAATATCTCCTGAACTCGAGGGAGGGCTTCGATTTGATCGTGAACCTGTCGCATACGCCTGAAAACATCATGCACAACCGCCTCTTCACCGGGGAATTTTACGGGCTGTGCAGGAGCCGGCTGAAGCCCGGGGGAGTCATGATCGCGTCGGTGATGGGTTTCAGCAACTATCTGGGCGCGGACCTGCGTGAATTCATCCTGTCGATATACGGCGCCTTCACCGGCGTTTTTCCCCGAACCATGATCACTTCGGGCGAGGTCATGTACCTCGTCGGCGCCCGTGATCCAGGGGCCCTTCCCGGGAATCCCGCCGCGCTGATAGAGGGATACGGAAAAAGATTGCCCGCGGTCCGCGGCGCATCCATCGAGAAGGAGATCATGTCCGAGTTCGATCCTGCGGAGCTGTCCATGCTTTTCGAAAAGTCCCACCTTGATTATTTCAGGGAGGTCGCGGCGCGGT
>JAKLIV010000284.1 GCA_022709405.1 Spirochaetota bacterium | reverse complement strand
GTAGTCGCCGACCTCGAGAAAATCCCCAAGGCCGAGAAATATCTTCTTCGGCCGTTTGAAAAGGGTCGACGCCTCGCGAACGAAATCCTTCTTGTCGAGGGGCATGATGTCGAACCCGTCGGCCCCCCTGTTGTGGATCAATATGTATTTCTGGTCTGACATGCGCCCTAACAAAATAGCAACGGGCCCGGTTCTTGGCAAGATAAAATTACTGTGATCAAGCATGGATTGAAGTCTGAAACGTCCGCCCGGTCTCATCCCGGGGGGCTTTGCGGCCTGAAATCGGGTAAATCCATGCGGTCGGCCGGGCATGACGGAGCGGCGACGGAGCGGAATGCTCTGAGAAAAGAACGTGAATCCGCCCGTGACCCGGTTGATCCGGCTGCGTGAACGTCCGGAGCGGTACCGGGACACTGCCGCCCGGCGTGCCCGCGCATGTAGCGCGATATGTAAAGATTGTGGCCGGTCATCGGCAGTCGGGCCGCCTTGCGGTTGTATGCTTCTTTCTCGAAATCCGACAGCGACCGCCATGACATCATGGCGCTCCTGAACAGGTCCCGGTTGCTTCTCTGCGCCGGAGTATCGGGATTGCGCGGTTTCACGTAGGTCCGGGAGCAATTCATCGTGCGGCTTTTATACAATACCATGTCGCCCATCCTTCCGCTTATTGCCGTGAATACCGGATTGAGTTCGATGCGTGCCATAGATGCGCCTCCTTCGGTGTCATTATAATCCATCATCAACATCCGGATATAAGAGGCCTCGGCGGCGGATTATGTACAAATTTTTTGATTGGAGCCGGGATTTTTCGCACGGCGCTGCGTGTCGGCAGGAGATCAGACCCGGGAGAATAATGCCGATTACCGGCAGAAAAATCTCACTGCGGCGATGATCGCGGCCCATAGAACCGCGGAAATAAAGAAGGCTGAAACCAGGCCGGCGAATTTCATCATGTAGTGCTGTTGGGTCGCTATCATTTTCATGTGCTCCTCCTGCAATCATCCGGCAATTGCCTGTTCTTCTTATAACATCGGCATGTTTTCAGTAAACGATCAGCCCTTAAATGCGGCGTTCAATCCGACAAACATTTGACAAAAACCGGGATTGTGATACAGGTAATTATCAGCCGTTTTTGACATTACACGGGCGGATTCGAAGACATGAAACCGATAAAGATCGTTTTCGATAAATCCTACGAGACCGATTACCGGACTGTCTCCTGCGAGGTGCCGGGTCGCGTCGCCTCCATCATGGACAAGCTTTCTCCCCTGTATGAAACCGTTGTTCCGCAGCCATGCTCGGAGGACGACATTCTCCTGTGCCATTCAGAGGGACTTCTCATGGTCGAGAAGCACGACCCGGTGAGGTATGAAATCGCTCGCAAGGCGGCAGGCGGCGCGATAATGGCCGCCAAACTGGCGCTCGAGGGAAGCATCTCCTTCGCGGTGGTGAGGCCGCCGGGGCACCACGCCAACCCGGACCACAACTGGGGCTTCTGCTTCTTCAACAACATGGGCATCGCGGTACGGAAAATGCTTGCCGAAAAAATTATCGACCGCGCGGTAATCCTCGACATAGACCTTCATTTCGGAGACGGGACTGACGCCATTTTCAGGTACGACGAGGCGGTAAGGGTCTTCAACATCCAGTCGTCGACGCGCAGGGAATTCATCGAGGAGACCAGGTCGGCCCTCGAAGATGCGGGAAACGCCGGCATACTGGGGATATCGGCGGGATTCGACCAGTACGAGCTCGACTGGGGCGCCAACCTGACGACCGGCGATTACCACGAGATCGGCGTGATCGCCGGAACATACGCGAGGAATTTCTGCTCAGGCCGGGTATTCATCCTCCTCGAAGGCGGGTACTACCTTCCCGATCTCGGAGCAAACGCGCTGTCCCTGCTCACCGGCGTCGCCGAAGGTGTAGACGAAAAATGACGAATTTTTCTTGATTATGGAACCATGGTATAGTATCATTGTGGAATGAAAAAACCAGACGAACAGAGAAAGAAAATCCGTGTCGAGTTCAGGTCTGAAGCAACGGTGAAATACGAGGGCGGGTCGATTTCAGGGACCATCGGCAACCTCAGCATGAAAGGGCTTCTTCTCGAATGCGCCGAACGCTTCCCGGTCGGATCGGCCGTTGACATTACCATTACGCTCAGCGGAACGACGACGAATCTTTCCGTGCAGATCCTCGGCACCGTGATCCGCCATGAAAAAACCGGCATGGCCCTCGAGTTCAAGGAAATGGAGCTTGACAGCTTCATACATCTCAGGAACATCGTGTTCTACGCCGACAAGGAGCTTCAGGAATTCTACGAATTCATGTAGGGCGCCGCGTTTCCCGGCCGTATAATCGCTATCAACAATACCTGCGGGCGCCAGGCATATGCTATGGCGTTCTGGATTCAGAGGTGCATGGTGATCGAAAATCTGCAATTCATCCATGAAGAGGGAGACAGGGCCCCGTTCGAAGTGACCCTCTACGCGCTTTCCACCTGCGGGTTCTGCAGAAAGAGCA
>JAKLIV010000283.1 GCA_022709405.1 Spirochaetota bacterium | reverse complement strand
TCTATTTCGGAAAATGACTGGATAAAATGCATGGCGCCGTTCTCTGAAGGAACTACGATGCTCTGTTCTTCCCGCGCGACGAGGCTGTCCCAGAGCGGGTTTGCGCCGATAAGCGTATCTATGTTGACGCCGTATTTTCTGGCGATTTTCCAGAAATTATCTCCCTTCCTGATCGTTATTATACGAAGATCGATCGAATCGAAGCTGACGTTTTCTCTTATATAGTCTGTATAATCTATTGTCACGAAGAGGTCGTTGAATTTTTTGTTTTCGAATTCATCCCATTCGGGCGTTGATGATATGCATAAATTGAACAGAAAGAATGCCGTGACGGCGAGGACTGTCAATGTAAGCGCGAGATGCCTTTTTTTCATTCTGCTGTCCCTCGTTATTTCCCGTTTGCCCGCTGTTCCAGGATTGGAAAACTGGTTGAACGGGCTTGTAAAACGACATAATTATTTGTAGAAAAAATCGCCGAATTAAACATTTTTGTTTACATATTCTCATTTTCGGAGTCAAGGATAAAATTGATTAGGCCCTGATTTTTTAATCCTGAAGCTGGAGCGGGTCGCCGGGTTCGTTGAACGATTCATGTATGCCGGGGGATGCCGTTTCTGCCGGAATAAAAAAAAGTAAAATTGTTGTATTTTTTTTAATTATGTGATTATAATTGTATATATATTATTGAATTCATATCATTATGCGGAACGCGAACAGGATGTTGCGCTTCCTGTCAGCCGGATTCAATAATAACATTTAGAAATAAAACAAGCGAGTGTGTCAGGTATGAAGAAAAGGACTGGAATAAAGGCGGTGATCTTCTTTCTGTTCATCATGTCAACATGTCTTTTCGCAGGCAATTTTTTTATTGAGCCGATATCACCGGAGAGGCTCAGAATGTTTCCAATCCCGTCCGACTATCGAAACTACTTTTTTCTTCAGTCGATCGACGACGATACATCGATAATAATCGGCGATTTTACCGGCTCCGAGAAGCTGCTATCCCATATTATCGACAATGGAAGCGATAATACCATCGACAAGGTCTATGACTACTATCCCGACAGCGGTAAAACCAGGATTCTCAGGGAATCCTCCTCGATTTTCTTCAAAGGCGACCTTTCTGAGCTCAAGAGGGACATCATAGATGGAAAGATTTTCCGTGAAAATTATTCCTATAAAATGAAGTCGATGGAGACGCTTCTTTTCAAGCTGGACCAGGGAACGGACATTTTTCCGACCGGCGACGGCTACAGCGTCAAGTTTTATGATCCTGACGCGCCGACGACGATAATGAGCGAGTTTTACTTTCAGAAAAAGTTCGGGCGCTATGACCTGATATTCAAGACCGATTATTACAAGCTGTTCAGGTCGAACATCCAGCCCCCGGTGAATTTTTCCGTGTATTGCAAAAATTCAAAGGATCCCATTGTCGCGAAAGTGGTCGAGGAGCTTCTCGAAAAAGTGAAACACCTCAAGTGATTGTTCGGATGTGTCGAAGACGTCGGATTTTCGGGGCAATGGATCGTGATAAAAATATCGGTTTGAATCATAAGGAAAAGGAGTAAGTGCATGGGAAAGCGTAAGCAAATAATCATCGACAAGAAGTTTCAGTTTAAACACACCTTTTCGATAATCGGAATAGTGACCATAATCTCCGCGGCCATTATCTCGGTTATTGCGACCAATCTGGTGTTCAATAATCTGAAAATTGAAAATATCTATGAAATAGAAGACAATATCGTCCACTTCCTGACGTCAAGGCCGCAGGGGGTCGAGGACCCGTCCTTTAAGAACGCCATCAAGGACATCGCGCTCAACCACAGTGAAAACATGCAGACTCTGAATAAAATAATAAAATACAACAAGGCGCTCCTGGTTACCCTGCTTGTCTTTATTGTGGCGCAGGCCGTCATACTCTACATGCTCATCATAAAGATGACCCATCGCATATCGGGTCCCCTGTTCGTCATGACCAATTATATGAAAGAGGTCATCAACGGGAAGTATCCCAGCCCGAGGCCGCTTCGTAAAAAGGACGAGCTCAAGGATTTTTACGATGTATTCGGTCAGATGGTACAGAAGATCAGGCAGCGTGAAGGCAAATAACGGTGTAAATCATGCCGTAATGACGCAAGGGGATTCACCAAACGGGTTTCCCCTTTTTTATTTCATTTCAGCAGTGGCGACGCCCGTTTCTACTCCGAAAACAATCCCCGCCAGCCCCATCTCCGACAGGATCATGAAAAAAGTCCGCAGCGGAAACCCGATAACGTTCGTGAACGATCCCTCGACTTTGCTGATGATCAATCCCCGGTGTTCCTGAAATGCGTACGAGCCGGCCTTGTCGGTATAGTCGACAAGCGACATGTATTGTCTGATCTCTTCGTCGCCGATTTTTTTGAATGAAACCCTGGTCATGGCCGACCGGGTCAATGCTTCCTCCCTGAAACCGAGCCTGCGCACTACCGTAAGAGCCGTTATCACCTCGTGGGTGTTGCCGCTGAGGGAGCGCAGCATGCCGAACGCATCGTTGAAGTCCCGCGGTTTCCCCAGAATTTTCCCTCCGATGGTCACGATCGTGTCCGCACCGATTATCACGGCATCGGCGTGTTCTC
>JAKLIV010000282.1 GCA_022709405.1 Spirochaetota bacterium | reverse complement strand
TTGATTTCTATTCCCTCTTTTTTAAAGAAACGGTTGATTTCATCCTTGAGGAAAAGGCCGATATCGTCGAGTTTGACGTTCCCCGAGGCGTCATAACCCTTTGCTCCGCCCTCTTTCATGAGCATTTCCTGTCCGGCTCCCTCTGCCACGCAGATTACCGCGTGAGCCCTTTTCAAAATTCGCTTCTTCAGGTGCTGGAGAAAACCGTTTTCGCCGCACAGGTCGAAGGAATCCTCCGGTACCATCACGAAATTAACGTCATTCATGGCAAGCGCCGCGTTGGCCGCGATGAAGCCGGAATGCCTCCCCATGAGCTTGACAAGGCCTATCCCATTGGGGGCGCCCTTGGCCTCGACATGCGCGGCCATGATCGCCTGGCCGGCTATCGAAAACGCAGTCTCGAATCCGAACGAGCGCTGTATATAGCTGATATCGTTGTCGATCGTTTTCGGAATCCCGATCACCGCGATATTCAGGCCCCTTTTGCCGCACATTTCAGCAATCTTGTGCGCGCCCCTCAGGGTGCCGTCGCCTCCGATCGTGTACAATATGTTTATTTTCATTTTCTCGAGCGTGTCGACCAGAACGTTCATGTCTTCGGTGCCGCCCCTGGATGAGCCGAGCATGGTGCCGCCGTCCTTGTGTATGTCTTCGACCAGTTCGGGATGGAGCTCGATCGGCTTGTGGCTGCTCGACGGATTCAGCCCGCCGTAACCGTACCGGATGCCGAATATCGACGAGGCGCCGTAATAGTAATGCGAAACCATCACGATCGACCTGATAACGTCGTTCAGACCCGGGCATACGCCTCCGCAGGTGACTATGGCTGACCTGGTTTTCACCGGATCGAAATAAAGCTGTTCCCTCGGTCCGGCCAGTTCGAAAGTGAGCTCCTTGCCCTCGACCGGCGCGTAGTCGGTATATACATTGTACAGCATCCTTGTTTCGTCGTTGACATAGGGAGATTTTCCGCCCCAGTTCACGGCGTGGAGCGGCGAAGGGAATGTGCGCTCGCCGAGATTTTTTATTTTATCCTGCATTGTGCGCCCCTCTTATCCGTTATATTTATACAGCGGCCTTTTCACGACCCGCGCGCCCACATGTTTGTCCCTTATGAGGATTGAAAACGTATCGCCGAGAGAAAGGCTACTGCTTTCGACAAGCGCCATGCCGATGCCTTTCCTGAAAGTCGGGGAGAAGGTGCCGCTCGTCACGTAACCGATCTTTTTCGAATCCCTGAACACTTCATAACCGTCACGCGGCACGCCCTTGTCTGTCGCCTCAAAAACGACGATCGTGCGCGCTGCGCCTTCATTGGCCTGTTTTTCCAGGGCTTTTTTCCCGATATATTCGTCCTCTGAACTGACCAGCCATTTCAGGCCGGATTCTATGAGCGATATCGAATCACCGAGCTCGTGACCGTATAGCGAAAGGCAGGATTCAAGCCTCAGCGTGTCCCTTGCGCCCAGACCGGCAGGCTTGAGCCCGGCTGCTGCCCCATTTTCGATCAGCGCCCCCCAGAGAGAGGGTGCGTATTCATTCGATATATACAGCTCGTATCCGAATTCCCCGGTGTATCCTGACTGCGCGACCATCATCTTCGCTCCCTCGAAAGAGAAATAATCGAAACCGAAACGCGCCAGCCGCCCGAGCGTACTGCCGTCGACGATCCCCGAAAGGATACCCCTCGAAGCCGGGCCCTGGAGGTCCAGCTTGGCTGTGGCCGAGGACTCATCGATGATGTCGACTCCTGCGGTCAGGTGCTCGTTCAGCCAGGAAAGGTCCTTTTCGTGCGTTCCCGCATTGGATACCATATAATATTCGTTTTTACCGATCATGTAAACGAAAATATCGTCCACGACCCCGCCGGAATCCCGGCACAGGGCCGAATACATGGATTTTCCCGGGGCGATTTTGTCGAGCTTCGTAGGGATCATTTTTCTGATGAATGAATCCGCCGCAGGTCCCTTGATCCTGAACTCGGCCATATGAGACACGTCGAAAAGACCCGCTTTTGTCCTCGTCGCGTTATGCTCGTCCATTACCGTTGTGTACATGACCGGCATGTCCCAGCCGGCGAATTCTACCATTTTCGCTCCGAGTTTCACATGTTCATCGTGCAACGCCGTTTTCAGTATCATTTCCTTATCCTTCTCAAACCGAAATCGACCGCCCTCATCAGGGGATCGTACACCTCGCTCACCGCAGGGCAGTAGGCCATTTCGAGCCGGCCGAGGTCCTCGATGGGAACACCGAACTCGATTGCCGCACTTATTATGTTCACCCGGTGTGCTGCGCCCTCTCCGACGGCCTGCGCGCCCAGGATTTTTCCCGAGGCCCTGTCAAATATTACTTTTATGGATATCTCGCCTCCGCCCGGGAAATAGTCCGGCAGGATGCCTGACTTTATCTTACCCGAAACCGGGTCGAAACCGCGCTCCGACGAAACAGCGGTCGTGAACCCCGTACCTGCTATCTCAAGGCCGCCGGCGCGGGTAACGAATGTGGCTGCGCTGCCCCGGTACACGGCATTCCCTCCTGCCGCGTTGGCGCCTGCGACCGAGCCCTGCTTGTAGGCCGATGTGGCGAGCTTTGCCGGAATGGGCTTCCCGTCGATGACCGACCATCCCGAAACCGCGTCGCCGGC
>JAKLIV010000281.1 GCA_022709405.1 Spirochaetota bacterium | reverse complement strand
ACCCTTATGCGGAACTGGTCGAGCATGAATTCATGGCCCGCCCTGCTTGAAAAAACCGGCTTCCCGTCGAGGAGCACGTCCGTGTAACCGCACTTGCCGAGCAGTATGTCATATTCGCCCGGATCACATATATCGAATTCCCTGTAAAAATAAAACAGGTCGTCGGGCCTTGCAGGCAGCAGGGATTCCATGTCGATCACGCCTGAACGGTCAGGGGATGCGCCGAACCACGACACCGGTCCGAATCTTCCCGTGAACGACGACGCATCCGCGGCCGATTCAGGCCCCCTTTCGCTGTCGAAAGAATCCAGCCCCGAGCACTCGAAAGGCCCAGCGACGGCGAAGTCAAGGTAATGATATCGGCCTGCGATCCTGCCCGCGCTCCTAATGTCGCCCATTTTCAGCAGAATGCCCCAGCGAGCCTGATCGAGCCTCGCTTTGAGCAGTTGGACAGTTTCCATGGCCTCCGCGTCCGAAAGCCTGTCCAGGGCGGCAAGCGCGTCCCCGGCCAGGTCGGGATATTTCGCGAGCTCCGTTACCCTGAGAAGCGCGAGCTCGCACTGTCGCGCATCTTCGTTTCTGAAATCCGCCCCGCCTATGGCTTGCAGCGCCTCCCGGTACAGGCCTTTGCTTTTAAGCTGCAGGAAATCCTGATTGGATGACGGCGGGCCCGATACCACCGGCGCACCTGCAGCGATATACACCCCCAGCAGAGCGCAGAAAAATCCATGGACTGGTTTCTTTTTCATTTGCAAACCTATACGCCACAACATTCCCATGCAAACTAACCCACCCGCGGAAATTAGCAATAAAAAAATATCCGCCCGATTCACGAAAAATTTTTCAGTAAACGCTCTTCCCGATCGTATAACATGTACCAGTTCAAAATCAGGACAAGTGGGATGAACATCGCAGCCAGGGACGCCAGACAATCGATGCCGCTTCAGAAATGCATCAACGGCGAAGAGATCAGGAACCTCGCCGACCGGGAGCTTCTGGCCGTGATACTCGGCACAGGGACAAGGAACTGCGGAGTCATGGACCTTTCGTCGCGCCTTCTCGCTGAAATGGGCGGTATAAGCGGCATCGCCGCTTCGGGAATACGGGAAATAGCCGAACTGCCCGGCATGGGAATGGCGAAATCGGTCAGGATTCACAGCGCGATCGAGATGGGGCGAAGGGCCATGGCATGTGCTTCCCCGGTCTGCGCGGTGAACACCCCCGAGGCCGTGTGGCAGATACTCATCCCGGACATGATCGGGATCGAAAAGGAAAAATTCATGGCGCTTGTGCTCAACAACAAGAACCGGCTTATAAAAAAGTCGCTCATCTCGCTGGGTACGGTATCGGAAGCGATCGTGCATCCGAGGGAGGTTTTCAGGGAGGCGATCAGGGAGGGCGGCTCTTCCATCATCATCGCGCACAATCATCCTTCGGGCGTGCTGACCCCTTCACGGGAAGACATCAGGACGACCTCTCGCCTGGCCGAATCAGGAGCGATCCTCGGAATCCCCCTGCTCGACCATGTCATAGTAACATCTTCGTCGTTTTTGAGCATGAAAGAGGAGGGATACATCAAATGACCCCATTTTTTATTCTTGCAATAATCGCCCGCGGCAGCATTAATGTTTTCCATAATTTGCTCGAGGAAATGACGCCATGCAAACCAAAACCCTTTCCATTCTCCTGGCCGTCGCGTTCATCATGCCAGCATCGGCCGCAGATAAAAAAAATTACCAGTGCGCGCCCGGGAAATGGCTCAGGGACGTCCGCGTTCCCCTCGAAACCGACGGGGCCTTCGCCCGGGTCCAGATATACTTCCCGCGCAGTTACGCGGCAGGGAAAAAGCAGCGCACCGTCATCGCACTGCACACCTATACCGGGTCCATGTCCGAACTCGACGCGAACACCCCGGTCGCCAGGCTCGCCGACGAGCGCGGCCTTGTCATCGTGTGCCCCGACATGGGAAAAACCATGTATGAATCCAGGTATTATCCCGAAACCGAAATAAAGTGGTCGCCCGTGCCCGGCGGCAAATATATCGGCGAGATACTTCTCCCGTTTCTGCGCAGAGAGTTCGGGCTCGCGCTCGACCGCGAATCGACCGGCATATTCGGGCTGTCCACCGGCGGCCGCGGGGCGCTCCTTGCCGCGGTGAATTATCCCGGGCTTTTCGGCGCCGCGGCGGGAATTTCGGGAGACTACGATCCGCTCACGATGACCAACGACCGGCTGCTGAAAACCGTTTATGGGAATTACGATAAAAACAGGGACCGATGGGAAAACGACGACAACGTGCTGAAGATGGCGGAAAACCTGAAAAAAACGCCCGTCATGCTCATTCACGGCGGGAAGGATTACATCACGCCCAAGGGCCAGTCCCTGGTTCTGGCCATGAAGCTCAAGCAGCTGCAGAAGAAATCCGCGGGGTACGACGTCGTCTACATCGAGAAAAAACACCAGACCCGCGACTGGCCTTTCTGGAAATCCGCCGTGTCAGAGACGATCGAGTTCTTCAGCCAGAAGCTTCAATGATTTGCGGCGTGGTTATCGCTTCCCCGGTTTTTTGCCCCTGAATATCCGCTCCCAGAACGAGACCTCGTCCTCGCTCAGTACCGGGTCCTCTTCTTTCTCGACCGTCTTTTCCGCGTAATACTCCTCGATGGTTTTGTTCAGGTGGTCGGCGAACTTCTCGC
>JAKLIV010000280.1 GCA_022709405.1 Spirochaetota bacterium | reverse complement strand
AGCGGCAGTACAGCGCGAGAAGGCAGGAAAACAGCGTGAGGCCCCTTTGTATTATGATGTCGGGCCTTATCTTTTTTATTTTTTTATGGTATATGATGAATTTTTTCAGCAGGGAATCCGTTTCGTTAAATGTTTTTATCAGGTTGAATTCACCGCTGTCCTTGAAATCGATTGTCGGGTACCTGACAATGAATGAATATATCGACACTTCTTTTATTTTCTTCAGCTCCTTCGTTATCAGGTACATCTGGACGTCGGCGCCGCCGAAAGTCCGCCGGGAACTCCTGTTGAAGAGGGCCTCTGAATCCTTCGGGAATATTGTAACGATTTTCAATTCTAATACCGGAATGTTTTTCAGATAAAATACTTCATCGCAGAATAAAATGTTATTTACAAGCAAAAAAATTCCGGGATTTATATTAATATTTTTATCGGATTACCCGGGGTGAGGCAATGCCGCAGACATGCGCGATAATTCTGGCCGGAGGCGCGGGCACGCGGATGGGAAAAGGGACGCCGAAGCAGTTCCTTCCCCTGGGCGGTCATGCAATTATAGAATGGACGGTTGCGCTTTTCGAGCACAATGAAAATGTCGACACGATCGTAATGGTTTCGCCGCCGGATTACATGGAAAAAATACGTGAGCTGGTTGAAATGCGCGGCCCGAACAAGGTGTCGGCGATCGTGCCGGGCGGCCCGACGCGAAGGGACTCATCGTGGAACGGGTTGACGGCTGCGGATTTCGGCGATGGCGATATCGTCCTGATTCATGATGCGGCCCGCCCCTTCGCCGCGCGCGCGACGATTGACGGCTGCATCGAAGCTGCTAAACAATTCGGGGCTGCGGGCGCTTACGTGAAAGCCGTGGACACGATAAGCGAAATCTCGGGCGATGAGGTCGTGGCTATCCCGCCGAGGGATTCCCTGTATTACACGCAGACTCCGCAGGCTTTCAGGTATGATGTCATCCGTCTGGCGCACGAGAAGGCGCGCACGAGCGGGATTTCAACCGCCACTGATGACGTATCGCTCGCGATTGCCGCTGGATTCAGGGTCGTCAGGGTCGAGGGTTCTTACGGAAACATCAAGATAACCACGCAGTCGGACTATGACTACGCCTGCTATCTTGTCGAGAAAGGATTGGTCCTGTTCGGCGGGGCCGGTCCCTGACCGGGCTACTGGCTTTCGCGCATGTTTTCCCTTACTTCGCGCATGATATCTTCGTCGGACTGCCTTTTCTGGAGCCTGACGCGATAGCGTATTTCGAACTTGGTCGGGTCAACGACGCCGCTCGGGAATGAAAAGGACCAGCGCTGCATGTCCTCGGTGATTATCTTGTCGATTTCCATGATATAGGTCGATTTTTTCGGCCTGACCTTCATCACCTTGCCGGAGTCGGGAAAAAGAAGGATCGAGACCACTCCGTCCCGGGTCTCGTCGATCATGTCTATGGCCTTGACCTCGCTGCACATATACCGGTCACCCTCGGAGTCGACCACCCGCTGAATGGTCCCGTCGTTTTTCATCTGCGATATGACGTAATTGTCCGACGAAAGAAAGACCCTGAACAGCTCCTCGGCGTTTGCGTCGGGCTTGAGGAATTCGCGGTCTTCGGCACGCAGATCCTTCTCCGATCCGATTTTCGCGGTAGCACATGACAGTGCGAGCGCCGTTGAAATGATCGCGAGGGCTAAAAACAATCTGTTCGTTATCATGGCATATCCCGGTTTTAGATTGATTATCGACTGGATCGTCAAAGCACAAAATAACATACGTTAAAGCCGTATCGACGATCAAGAACTTTTTTTCTTCAAATTTTTTTTTGGTCCGGCTAAGAGGGCTTCGGTCGAGTCCTCTCTCATGGAGCCTTTGCGGATCAAAGCCGGTTCCGATAGTTCATGTCGGTAACCGAATCCGGGTTTTTACGCCCGTTGTTTTATCATTGACATTCGCGCATAAACCGACTAAACTTGGGATGTTTCGATCAGGAACAAATCCTCCGGCGGCGGGCGGTCATGAGTTTTCTTCTTGTGGTGTATGCGGTCCTTCTCATTTTTTTGACACTGAAAAGATACAGGAGCATACCTCTCGTGGTGTGCGTCGTGCTGCTGCTGTTCACCTCGACCACGGTCATTCTGCTTTACGGCCTCAGGCAGTTCGAGGCGGGGCAGTACTGGCTCCTGTTCGGCAAGGACATCGAGAAGGACATATTCATCCCTCTGGTCTTCGTGCTTTACGTCTTTGACGTCGCCTGTACCGTGATCATCGCGCGCAACCACATCGCGTACCGGAAAATCAACAAGCGCTGACCGTCAGAATATCTCCACCGGCACCGGAATGAACGTGAGCGCGAGCACCGCCATGCACAGCCATCCCATCACCTTCTCGCGCGCCGAAAGCTCTCCTTCGGGAGTGAACGGGTGAGCGACCATGAGTATGAGCAGCGTCAGCGCTATCCACACGACCCACCCGTACCAGACGAAAGAAAGGCCGGTGAGGCACGCGAGCGCGGCCCATCCGGCGATGCGCTGGCGCCTGCCGATGAGCGCGTAGAGCACGTGCGCCCCGTCGAGCTGGCCGATCGGCATGAGGTTGAGCCCGGTGATGAGAAATCCGATCCATCCCGCCCATGCATACGGCGACAGCACGATGTCGTACCTGGGGGGTATGGGACCGTGAATCGCGGAGACAATGAGCTTGAACAACAGCGAGTCCCCGAACACGACAACCGGAAACTCTCCTCCCGGAGCAGGGAGCATCTGTATCGATGAATAGTGTACGCCGTAGATCACCGCGGCAAGGCTGAGCGCGAATCCGGGCAGCGGGCCCATGGCTCCGATGTACAGGAG
>JAKLIV010000028.1 GCA_022709405.1 Spirochaetota bacterium | reverse complement strand
TGCGTATAGTTTTATCGAAGCACCTCCATATTTTTGTTTGGCTGTTGCAAATTATACGGATTTTCCGTTTTTTGCAATCATTTAGGAGGTGCTTCTTTTTATGAACCGACCTTTATATGATTATCAGAGAATTGGAGGATGTAGTTATTGGGAAAGTGATATGACTATTGGGCTTCTGTCATCCCCGTGAAAACGGGGATCCATCTTGATTTCATTTATCTCCCCTCCGGCATCTCCTTCCTTTGCGTTCTTTGCGCCGTTGCGTGAAAATCTATTATCTTTTCCTCCACGGCCGCCGCATTTCTGCATACGCCCATCCCTGCATCTACTCTTGAGCTCCCTATCTCCTGAACGTACACCTCTTTGATTTTTTATTTTCTCTGTGTCCTCTGGCCCTCTGTGGCAAATTATTGATTAATTCCAATGATAGCCACGGTAGCTGTTCGCTGCCCCCGGAATGGATTACATAAAATAATGAATACTTCACTGATAAAAAATCCCGGATGCCGAAAAAAAACGTCCCTATGGGTCCAGCTGGACGACAGGGCCCTGAAATACTGATATTTATTATCCGATTTTCACGCGAAGATTTAAATCTTATAAATTCAAGGAGTTGTTTTATGGTGATGAAAATGAAATGTCTGGCCCTTGTGGCGGTTTTCGCCATCGCGGCCGCAGGCGTGTTTACCGGCTGCGGGGAAGACGGAAGCAAGGATAGCGGCGAGTCCGTGCATGCGACCCCTGAAGAATTCGCCCAGGTTATGGACGATCTCGGTGTCGATACAGCTGGCATAGGCTCAACCCCTGACAAGGACGCCAACGGCAACGATGTGCCTGAAAACTACAATCCGCTGGGCGCGCAGATGAAGGCGCTTTACAGAACGAGCGAGGTGTATGTGGCAGGGGCGACTCCCAACCTGACGACTATGCCCTATGACGGGCTTTTTGATATCAGTGTGGACCCGCTGAGTATTATCGCGACGGACAGCACTGCGACATGGGCCGCAGATCCGGATGTCATACACAAGTCGGTCGCTGCAGACACCGACGGTGACGGCATTGATGAGATCGTCAACGCGATCTACGACAGGGACGCCCACATGCTGACGATAAGGGAATATAAAAAGTCTGCCGGCAGTGACGCCTTCTCCTCAACCAATGTTTATACCGTGACCGATGATTCTATCACGACGGATATCGTGAACGCGGAACGGTGCAGCCTCGATGCCGGCGATATCGACGGCGACGGCAAAAGGGAACTGCTGCTGACCTGGAACGATACGCTGCGAATACTCGACGACGCGGACGAGTCGTATGATGTGCTGCTCACGAAGCAGTATGACCCGATCAGAAACACCGGTCATCAGTACCTGCGCGTGCGCGCGGGCAACCTGGACCTTGACACCTCTGCGGAGATCGTGGTTGCCAACGGCACCGATGTGCGCAATGATATGTCTCCCATATACAATGCGCAGTATTTTATTTATGATGATATCAAGGCAGACCCGACGCTGGCAAATCCGATAGAGTCTGGTGACCTTAGACCTGATGATCCAGGCCCTTTTGGAGTGATCGCAGCATCGATCGCGATCGGCGATTTCAACGGTGACAGGATCAATGATATTGCCTTTGGCGGCATGACTGCCGATTATGTTAGTAACAATATCAATGGAGAAGGTGTTGTTTTATTGACAACATTCGACGAAAATTCGCTTCCGGAGTTTGCAAAAATTTCAGGGCCCGGGGGCGGATTGAACGGCGGTATGCTTATGTCAATGGAGGCCGGCGACGCGATGAACTGGGCCGATGATGTCTACCGGGGAGATGCCCTCGTAGTCAATCGATACTGTTATCGCAAAATAGGTACTTCTTGGTATTCGCAGAGTGTTAACGATTTCGATAATGAGTTGCTTGCTGGAGATGGAACTAATGTCGACGGTATCAGGATCGCCGATATCGATGCTGACGGTAAAAACGAGATTGTGCAGCTCGCTGCAGGATACTATTGTTCCAATCCTGAACTCTATAAAAATGAACCGGCCATCGTTGTTTCACGCATTACCTCGTCATCAGGAATGGGTATGAAAAATGTGACCCAGAGCATCACTCCGGTGACCTATACGGCGGACGGGGCCAATAGCTCTTTTTGCCTGCCCAGCACCAACCCCGACAGAAGGGCGGTGAAAAACACGGTAGTGCTCGAGTTCGCCGGCCACGAGGTGCTGTTTACCAAACCCAATGTGGTGGCGGTCATCGCGTCGCCTCCGTATTGGGAAGGCATTACCCAGGCAGAGGGCTCGACGTCATACGGCAGAGGACAAACGGTATCTGATTCACAATCGCATAGTTTAGGAATGAGTGCCTCTGTGACATTTGGTATTGATGAGGAAGTATCGTTCCTGGTTAAACTTGGATCATTTAAGTTTACTACAAAAATAAGTGCAGGTTTCGACTGGACCACAACTAAAACCCGTGAAGTGAGCACATCGATTGTATACACCACTCCATCTGGAGAGGACATGGTGATAGCGACTGTCATTCCAGAGGATATCTATTATTACAAAGTCGTACAGTCAACCTATGGCGAATCCGATATTGGCAGGGTAATAACTATCAACAAACCACGGTTGCCCATAACCATTCCCATAACTGTAGAATACTATAACAGCCACAATGGGCCATATCATGACATTGATTCAAGTATCATACCTCATACTCTTGGACGGCCCTCTAGTTATCATGATTTCAGCAGCGCAATGGCGTATGTTGATAGTACTTCATATATGTTTCTCGATATGCTTAGTGGTTTTAATGGATGGTATATTACTCCTCACGATAACTCAGTTGCTATTGGACAGGGGGGAGGGAACGTGACGCTAACCTGGGATGAGACAGTTACAACGTCTAACAGTTATAGCATGTCAAGCTCAGTAGAATTCGAACTGGAAAACAATGCATTTGGAGTTGTGGGTGGAGTCGGTCTGGAATTAAAATATGGATTTCATTATACTCTCAGTTGGGGTAGCAGCACCTTTATTGAGGGTTCAGTCGGGAATATATTACCCGACTATTTTAGTGCCGATCGTATTTTCAAATTTGGTTTATTTACATATACGGGTGCATATAACGAGTCGAATGTCATCCAGACGTTCCCGGTGGTCACCTACTGGGTCGAACACTGATGATTGATAGTTGAAATCCTCGAAGCAATAAAACACTGGGGCTGGCCACGTATCGGTCGGCCCCAGTGTTTTGCGCGCATGCCCCCAGCTCGCTTAACTCGCCATCCCCGGACGGGGTCATGTGAGAAATGAATATTCACACTTCATGGAACCTCTATGCCGGAATCCGGTTTCCTCTTCGAGCTCTCGCACCGGTATAACAATTGACAAAACATCCCTGTTTCTTCTACATATTATCCGGTATTCAAAAATTACCGGGTCGGCCCTGTGGGGGATGCCGGTCGCACCCCGGACCCGTCTGCAGGCGATAATTTCATGGCAACCGACAGCACCTTCATGAACACGGCACTTCCGCACCAGCGAAAAGCGAAAACCGGCCGTATCATTCTTTTCATCCTCGCCCTTGTTGCCGTCATGATCGCAGCACGCCCGTCCACTGCCGAAACGCTCTGCATGCGTTTTTTTAAAACCTGCCATAATGCCGTGATCCTGTCAGAGACAAAGGATTCGATAACGATTAAACTTCGTGACGGCCAGGCCTTGAAAGTCCCCCGGAGCAAAATACGGGTAATCCTGAAGCCCGGAATGAAGGCCTATGTGTACAAGAGGGACAGGACCGACTTTACCGCGTATTTCAGGGGGTCCGATGAATCGGGCTTTACCTTTGGGGGCAGCGCCGACGGAACCGGCGAGTTCACGGTGAAAAAAGGCGACATCTATTTCATATCCGATCAGCTTCCGGGAGAAGCGGAGAACCATGAAAAGACGAATCCTCCACCGGGATACGAGCTCGACGCATGGTCCCTTCTGCTCGCCGCCGGTGTTTTCCAGGGAATCTTTCTCGTCTTCATGCTCTTGCGAAAAAAGACGGGAAACCGGAGGGCCAACAGGATACTTGCCCTGTTCATTCTCGCCGGATCGATCGCAATCAGCGGGGGATTCGCTTATCCGTATCTGTACAGATTTCCATTGGTGAATCAGTTCTTTTTGTCATTCGAAAATGCGTCTCCATTTCTGATCGGTCCCCTGTTGTTTTTCTATGTGCTCTCCCTTGCCAGGCCGGGGTTCAGGCCTTCGATAAAACATGGCCTGCACCTGCTGATCGCCGTTTTTGCTTTTTTCTATTTATTGTTTGACGCGGTGATCATGAACGGCGAACAGTTGCGAATTATTTCGTCTCAATCCTGTCATTTTTTTCCGAGCATTACCCATATGGTTTTGAGTACGGTTTTTGGTATTCACCCCATCATATATGTGGTTCTTTCAATACGTTTCCTGGCCGCCCACCGCAGACGCATACAGGACATCTTTTCATCGACCGAAAAGGTCACCCTGTCATGGCTCTCCTATCTCCTTCGTTTTATGCTGTGCGCAAGCGCATTGTGGCTGGTGCCGCTTTCAATGAGCAGGGCGATCATGTTCCTTGATTTGGACCATCATTTCATTTTGCTCGGCGATATCCTGTTGATATCCCTGAATGCGACAGCAGCGCTGCTGGCGCTGCTATTCTTCGCCATCGGCTACCGGGGCCTCGCGCAGCCTGAGATTTTCGCGGGCATACCAGACGATCTGGTCGAGGGGCCCGCTGAGACCGACCAGAAGATTTCGCTCTCAACCGAAAAGGCGCGCGAGATCATGGACCGGGTGACGAAGGTGATGGATGAGCAGAGGCCCTATCTCGATCCCGGCCTCACGCTTCCCATGCTGGCCGACATGGCCGGCGTTTCGCGCAACCTGCTCTCGCAGGCGATCAACGAGCGAACCGGCCAGAACTTCTACGATTTCGTCAACTTCTACCGCGTCGAGACTGTGAAGGAGTACCTGAAAGACCCTGCAAAGCGCGAGATGAACGTGCTGCACATCGCGTTCGACGCCGGGTTCAACGCCAAGGCGACGTTCAATTCGGTGTTCAAGAAGAGCACCGGGCTCACGCCTTCCGCGTACAGAAAAAACTTCGAAGCTGCCGAAGGGGCCGCCTCCCTGACGCAGACGACGCTGCAGTGAAAGAGAACATGGGCACAGGCTCCAGCGGGGATCCATGAAGTCTGTCATCCACGTGAAAACGGGGATCCATCTTTATTACAATGGACTCCCGCTTTCGCGGGAGTGACGGAAAGGCGATGATTACCGCGTGGGCCATCCCTGCATCTACTCTTGATCTCCCTATCTCCTGAACTTACACCTCTTTGATTGTTTATCTTCTCTGTCTTCTCTGGGGCTCTGTAGCAGATTCTTGATTAATTCCAATGATAACCATGGTCGCCTGGGGAACGCCCTGGAAAAGGGTTGCATAAAAAAATTAATACTTCACTGATAAAAAATCCCCGATGCCTCTAAAAAAACGTCCAAATGGGTCCATCTGGACGACAGACTCCCCCTGATAATGATAGTTTAACGCCAGCTTTTACTGCCATGGCCCGGGCGTGTCCCGGAAAGGCCTGACCCTGCCAGGATAACGGCAGCACCGGCCGGCCTGAAAGCCTGATTATCAGCAGCAATGAATTACAGAGGAGAGTGGCGATGAAAAAGATTTTCAAGGTGACAATATGGATGATGATGTTCCTGGCCGCGCTGGCCTTTGGCGCGTGCGACGACGGTTCGGGAAAAAATCCGGGCGACACGCCCATAACAGCGCCCGACGCTCCGGGAGCGGCAATCGTGACTCCCGCCGATTCACAGTTGACCCTTGCATGGGACGCTGTCGAGGACGCCGTTGCCTACGAGGTATGGTACAGTGAAACCAATGACAGCTCAACCGCTGCGGAAGTTACCGCAGACACCGACCCGACCGATCTTTCCTGTGTGATCACCGGGCTTTCGAACGGCACGCCGTATTATGTATGGCTCAAGGCAAAGAACACGGCAGGCACGAGTGACTTTGGTGAAGTCTCGAGCGGCACGCCTGAAGAGGCTCTTGTCGCACCGGATGCACCTGGCGCACCGATCGTGACCGGCAGCGATTCGCAGCTCTCCCTTGCATGGACTGCAGTCGACGGCGCAACGGCCTACGAGGTATGGTACAGCGAAACAGATAATAGTACAAGTGCGACAGAATTTACCGGAGATGCCGACTCCACCGATCTTTCCTGTGTGATCACCGGCCTCGAAAACGGCACCGAATATTATATATGGCTCAGGGCGAAGAATTCGGCAGGCACGAGCGGCTTCGGTGAAGTCGCGAGCGGCACGCCCGAAGAGGCCATAGTCGCGCCGGATGCACCGGGCGCTGCGGTCGTGACCCGGGGAGACGGCCAGCTTTCACTGACCTGGTCTGCGGTCGATGGGGCGACATGGTATGAAGTATGGATCAACGATGAGGATGCCTCCGCGATGGCGCTTGTGCCGACTGGCGGGGATCATGTTACGGGAGCGAGCTTCGTCGTTGACGGGCTTGCCAACGGAACGAAGTATTATGTGTGGATTGTGGCGTGCAACCCTGCCGGAAACAGCGATTTCGGCGAGGTCGCCAGCGGTACGCCCGATTTCGATCCTGGAGCGGTGAGCGGCCTGGCAGCAGTGACTGCCGCAGATCATGTGACGCTCGACTGGACCGACCCCGTGAACTTCACGCTTGACCACATCGAGATCACCTGGACTCCCGGCGGCCCTGCAGAGGCGGTGAGTGTCGATCCCGGAACGCAGACCTGCGATATAACCATGACGGCAGACGGCGCGGCCCGCACCTTTACCGTAACCTGCGTTTTCGAAGACGAGACCGGGACGGCTGCGACAATTGAATCTGCGGGCGTGGTTGAGATATCGACTGCTGCGGAACTGGACGATATCCGCAACGCCCTTGCGGCCCACTACATTCTCATGGCCGATATCGATCTGAACGGCACGGCTTGGAGCCCGATCGGGACCGATGCCAGCCGGTTCACCGGCAACCTGAACGGCAACGGGCATATCATCAGCAATCTCACGGTCAGCGGCGCCGCCGATTACCGGGGGCTCTTCGGAAGCATCGGCGCCGGGGGAGGCGTTACGAGCCTGCGCCTTGAAAACGTCAGCGTGAGCGGCGCTTCACTCATCGGCGCTCTTGCAGGACGCAACAACGGAACTATTGCAAACTGTTCAGCAGCAGGTATGGTAAGCGGAACAGGTGATTACATCGGCGGCCTGGTCGGTATCTGCGACGGTACGATAGACATATGCCATACGGCATGCACCGTGTCGGGAAACAATTACGTGGGCGGGCTTGTCAGTAAGAACAATGGAGATGTGAGTGACTCCTATGCGGCAGGACCAGTCAGTGGAACGCAGTACGTGGGCGGTTTTGCCGGACATATCGGGAATGACAGCAAGGCCCAGAATTTCAACAGGTGTTACGCGACAGGAAATGTCACGGGATCGTACGATGTCGGCGCTTTTCTGGGATATAATTATGACGGCGCGGTGAACGACTGCTATGCCACCGGGAATGTGACTCTGATAAGTGCATATCTCAACCGCAGCCTTGGGGGTCTGATTGGATACATACAGAGCAATACGGTGAGCAGATGCTATGCCACAGGTTTCGTACATGCCGGGGGCGCTGCGTCTGTGGGCGGTCTGGCAGGTGACAATGACGGCACCGTGACAGGCTGCTACTATTTCCAGGACCCGGATAACGGTATCGGCAACAGGACAAGCAGTGGTTCCATGAAACAGCAGTCGACCTATGACGGCTGGGATTTTCCGGGTGATAGCAATGGAACTGCGGATATCTGGCGCATAAACGCGAATGTCAACAACGGGTACCCCTATCTTGTGACTGACCCGCGTGCGGTCAACGGGCTTAGTGCCAGGACAACGGCGACCAGTGTCGTTCTTACCTGGGCCGATCCCGAGGCCGGCGGATTCGACCACATCGAGGTGACCTGGAACGGATCGGCGGTGCATACGGTTTCTGCCGGGACCGGATTATATACCGCAGCAGTCAATGCCGACGGTATCGCCCGCACCTTTATCGTGCGCACCGTTTATGCGAACGGAACTATTCGTGATGCGGCAGTGTGCACCACGGGAGTGATCGAGATAACGTCAGCTGCGGAGCTTGCCAATATCCGCAATGGTCTTGCGGCCCACTATATTCTCATGGCAGATATTGATCTTTCAGGATATGCCTGGGAACGGACAGGCAGTGCTATCGCCCAGTTTACAGGTAGCCTCAATGGCAATGGACATACCATCAGCAACCTCACCATTATTACCCTTTTTAATTCAAGCGGATTCTTTGACTCTATTGGCAGCGGGGGAAGGGTTGAAAACCTTGAGTTCACCAATCCATCCATTCATCCAGTTGAAGGTTACTATATTGGCGAATTAGGGGTTGTTGCCGGAATTAATAATGGTATGGTGGTCAACTGTCATGTCACTGATTGTACGATTACAGCTGAATGGAGTTCAGGGGCACTGATCGGAACTAACAGAGGCACAGTTGAGAGCTGTTCGGCAACCGGGTCCGTGACCACAGTTCAATATGTTGTCGGAGGACTGATAGCAGAGAATGATGGTGGCAATGTAAGCAACTGCTATTCCACATGCACTGTTGAGGGGTCGTCGAATGTTGGCGGGCTGATTGGATATATACGCATTAATGGCGGCACTGTCAGCAACAGCTATGCGAGGGGAAATGTTACGGCAACCAGCACCACAACTGGTTATGCTGGTGGCCTTGCTGGAGGATCCATCGGCACTGTGAGTAACTGTTATGCCACGGGCCATGTGTCGGGAATTAATCCAGGAGGGCTGATCGGGAACAATCGGTATACCAACAACGGTTACGACTACTATGGGACAGAAGAAAACAGCTATTACGACAGCCAGACCACGGGCCAGGGCGATACCGGTAAGGGCGAGCCGCGCACAACCGCGCAGATGAAAACGCAGAGTACTTTTACCGGTTGGGACTTTACCGGTGAAACAGCCAATGGCACCGCAGATATCTGGAGTATCGATACAACCGGTGCGGTCAACAGCGGGTATCCGTACCTGACCGATAATCACTGATCATGCATGGATTGTTAGTAAACTATCTTTTATCCCCCCGAAAGGGGGGATGCTTTTAAACCGCTGAATCAAGGCGGAGTGCATAATAACAAGAGGAATTATTATGAAAAAAATATTCAAGTCGATTCTATGGATGATGATGTTTCTGGCAGCGCTCGCGTTCGGCGCGTGCGACGACGGGGGCGGCTCGGGAAGCGGGGCCGGCGACGCGCAAGTAACCGCGCCTGGGGCGGCGCGGGTGACGCCCGCGAATTTGAAGCTCAAACTCGAATGGAACGCTGTCGAGGGCGCGACCGCTTATGAGGTGTGGTACGGCGAAACGAACAATTCAGGAATGGCGATCCAGCACGGCGGAGACATCACTGACACGAACGACGTCATCAGGGAGCTCGATAACGGCACCGAGTATTTCATCTGGCTCAGGGCGAAGAATGCGGATGGCACGAGCGATTTCAGCGATGTCGCGAGCGGCACACCCGAAGCTCCGGCTGACGTGCCCGGGGGGCCTGGCGCAGTAATTATGACCGGTGCGCAGGCGGCGACCGGTTCGATAACGCTGTCGTGGACCGATCCGTCAGAGGCCGATTTTGATCATGTCGAGATAAGCTGGTCGGCCGGGAGCGCGCCGGTTGGCGACACTGATGTCGACAGCGGCTTACAGACCTATTCCCTGACCGGGCTTTCAGCTTCGACGAAATACACCGTGAGCGTTGTCGCGGTGGACGCGTCAGGAAACAACTCTGGACCGGCTGAGTTCACGATATTCACTGCAGGCTATTCATCCCGTAATTATTTCTTCATTTATTCGGCCGCCGACCTCAACGCTGTGAGGGGTGGTGTTGACGGTTATGATGGATGGGGGCTTACGGGCAACTACATTCTCATGGACGATCTCGACCTTGGCGTTGCGCCATATACCGACGGTACGGGCTGGGAGCCGATCGGCGTGCAGTCAAATCCATTCAGCGGAATTTTTAACGGAAACGATCACGTTATCATGAATCTTTTTATCGATGCTCCCGGCGTCGACTACACGGGCCTGTTCGGGTGCATGAGCGGCGGTGATGTGTACGACCTGGCTCTTGAGTCGGTCGATGTGAGCGGCGGACAATACACCGGAGGGCTGGCCGGGGCGAACAATCACGGCACAATCACGAACTGCTCCACTGCCGGCACTGTCGCCGGCGCGCGTTACACCGGCGGGCTTGCCGGCTCGAACAGCGGGACACTGTCGGATTGTTTTTCCACTGCGACCGTCGACGGGACAGACCATAATGCCGGAGGGCTCGCGGGATACAACGAGGGGACCATGACCTATTGCCACGCAACCGGTGCGGTATCGGGAGATATCAATACCGGCGGCCTTGTAGGAATAAACTCCGTCGGCGAGATAGATGATTGTTACGCGACCGGGGCTGTTACGGGAAACGGGGCCACGACCGGAGGTCTTGTCGGATACAATTTTTATTCGGACGTCAACCGCTCGTTTGCGACCGGTTCCGTCAGCGGCACGGGCAGCTGCGGAGGGCTCGTCGGAGACAATAACGGGAATCTGACCGATTGTCATGCAAAAGGCGCGGTCACCGGGTCATTTTATGTCGGCGGTCTCGTCGGATACAGTTTTCAATTCACCGGCATGGGCGGTAATGATCCTGTCATGACACATTGCTATGCAACAGGCCTGGTTACCGGATCGAGCAATACCGGAGGATTTGCGGGAGTAAGCGCAAAGGGAATCTATGCTAACTGCTATTACGACACCGAAACCACCGGCCAGAGCGATACGGGCAAGGGTGAGCCGCGCACGACAAGGGAGATGAAACTGCTGGATTCATCGACGATTTATGTGGGCTGGGACTTCACCGGTGAAACAACCAACGGCACCGAAGATATCTGGACCATCAGCGGCTCGGTCAACAGCGGGTATCCCTACCTGACCGATAATCACTGATCATGCATGAATTAAAAGAAAACTATCTTTCATCCCCCCAAAAAGGGGGGATGCTTTTTACCGCTTGGAAAATATTAAATTTATATTATCAAGAAGGACTATCATGAAAAGAATATTCAAAGCAACACTATGGATGATGATGGTCGCGGCGGCCCTTTGTTTCGGCGCGTGCGACGACGGGAGCTCGGGAAAAAATACGGGCGACACGCTACTAACAGCGCCCGACACTCCGGGAGCGGCAATCGTGACTCCCGCCGATTCACAGTTGGCCCTTGCATGGGACGCTGTCGAGGACGCTACGGCCTACGAGGTATGGTATGGCGAAACCAACGATAACGCGACCGCAACAGAGTATACCGGAGACACTGACGACACCGATTTATCATGCGTGATTACCGGGCTCGATAACGGCACCGAATATTTTATATGGCTCAAAGCCAAGAACACGGTTGGCACGAGCGATTTCGGTGATGTCGCGAGCGGCACGCCAGAGGCGGCTATGGAAGCGCCTGATGCGCCGGGCGCTGCGGTCGTGACTGCAGGGGATTCGCAACTTTCATTGACGTGGACAGCGATCAACGGCGCGACAGCTTATGAGGTATGGTACAGCGAAACCGATGACAACGCGACCGCGACTGAGTTTATCGGAGACCCTGACGAGACTGATCTTTCATGCGTGATCACCGGGCTTACTAGCGGTATTCCTTATTATATATGGCTCAGGGCGAAGAATTCGGCAGGCACGAGCGGTTTCGGTGATGTCGCGAGCGGCACGCCAGAGGCGGCTATGGAAGCGCCTGATGCGCCGGGCGCTGCGGTCGTGACTGCAGGGGATTCACAGCTTTCATTGACGTGGACAGCGGTTGACGGCGCGACTTGGTATGAAGTATGGATCAACGATGAAAATGTTTCTGCCACGGCATATTTAGCACCGGACGGCGATCATGTCACGGCCACGAGCTTCACAGTCGAGGGTCTCGTTAACGGAACGCCGTATTACGTATGGATTGTGGCGTGCAACCCTGTCGGAAACAGCGATTTCGGTGAAGTTGCCAGCGGCACGCCCGACTTCGATCCTGCAGCGGTGAGCGGCCTGGCGGCGGTGACTGCCGTTGACCATGTGACGCTCTCATGGACCGATCCGGTGAGCTTCACGCTTGATCATATCGAGATCACCTGGACGCCGGGCGGGACCGGCCCAGTGAGCGTCGGTGCGGGCGTGGAGACCTGCGAAATAACCCTGCCCGCCGACAGCACGGCCCGCACCTTCACGGTGACATGCGTGTTCGATGACGATGCAACATTTGATGCATCGATTGTGACCACGGGTGAGGCCGAAATATACACAGCAGCCGATCTTGACAATGTGCGTAACAACCCTGCTGTTCACTATATTCTTATGGCCGACATCAATCTGGGTGTGGCACCATACAACACTGGCCAGGGCTGGATACCCATAGGCACAGAGACTGCGCCCTATTCAAGCTGTCTTAACGGTAATGGCCATCGCATATATAATCTCACTATTAATAGTGATGAATTGAATCAGGGGCTTTTCGGATCTATCGGCTCCGCGGGATGGGTTAGTAATCTGCGCCTTGAAACGGTTAATGTCGCTGCTGGTTCATTTATCGGTGGACTTGCTGGAAAGAACAAGGGAACACTTGAAAATTGTTCTTCTTCAGGTACAGTAAAAGGAACCGGATACCCCATTGGCGGGCTAGTTGGAAATAATTCAGGCTATATTATTAACTGCAATTCTTCCTGTGCTGTTTCGGGAAAAGAAAAGGCAGGGGGGCTTTCCGGATGTAATGGTGGTGATGGCACAATAGTAGGCTCTTACACTTCAGGGTCTGTTACCTGTGATAATATAAAATATTCTGGTGTTTATATCGGGGGTATTGTTGGAGATAATTATGGATATATCCTCAATTGTTATTCCGTCGGTTCTGTCTCCGGAACTGTAACCATTGAACCGGATGATACCGTTGTAAGACGTGTATGGGCCGGAGGCATTGCTGGCTTTTGTGGTGGAACGAGTAATATCAATTATTCCTATGCTGCAGGCTTAATTACCGGTACAGTTATTGGTGCCGGTGGTGAGGTGTTTTCTGACGGAATCGCCCCTGGCTGTAGCAATGTGAACAACTGTTATTATGACAGCGAGACCACGCACCAGAACGGAGGCTATGGCGAGCCACGCACGACCGAGCAGATGAAAACGCAGAGCACCTATGCCGGCTGGGACTTTGCCAACGTCTGGAGCATCGATACAACCGGTGCGATCAACAGCGGGTATCCCTACCTGACCGATAATCACTGATCATGCATTGATCATAAGTAAACTATCTTATATCCCCCCGATAAAGGGGGGATTTTTAAACTGCCGATGAACGGCAGGTTTCAGAGAGCCAAGGAGTAATGACCATGAAAAAAATGTTCAAAAGAGTGATGGGGATGATGAGAGTGATAGGGATGATGATGCTTGCGGCGGCCCTTTGTTTCGGCGCGTGCGATGACGGGAGTTCGAGCAGCATGCCCGATGCCGAACCTGCAGCGGTAAGCGGCCTTACTGCGGCGACTGCCGCAGATCATGTGACGCTTGCCTGGACCGATCCGTCGAACCCCACGTTCGATCACATCGAGATCACCTGGACTCCCGGTGTCCCTGCCGAACCGGTGAATGTCGATCCCGGCGTGCAGACCTGCGATGTAGCCGTGCCCGCGGACGGCACTGCCCGCACCTTTACCGTGACGAGCGTGTTCGAAGACACTGCAACATTTGGTGCAACGATTGATACCACGGGCGAGGCCGAAATATACACCGCAGCGGACCTTGACAATGTGCGCAACAACCTTGCTGCCCACTATATTCTCATGGCCGACATTGACCTTGGTCTATCACCATACAATGACGGCCAGGGGTGGGAGCCGATTGGAAGATTTAGCAAAGAGGGGACCCCCTTTTCCGGAGTATTCAATGGCAACGGGCATGCGATCAGTAATCTCACTGTCAATAGTGAATCAGTCTATGGAGTCGGCCTTTTCGGATATCTGGATGGGCAGGGGGTGGTTTCAGACCTTGCTCTTGTCGAAGTGAATATCAGGGGCGAGGGTTGCGGCGGCCTGGCCTATCATAACGCCGGCGCGGTGAGGTATTGCAGTGTCAGCGGCAGCGTGTCAGGCATATCTGAAGAGGTTGTCGGCCTGATGGGCGGCCTGGTGGGGACCAATCAGGGTGAGGTGAGCGATTGTCAAACAAGTGTGAACGTCTCGGGGACGAATTTAGTCGGGGGCCTGGTGGGGGCCAATGGCGGCACCGTAAGCGATTGTCACGCCACCGGAGTGGTCTCGGGTGAAAATAAAGTGGGCGGCCTGGCGGGAATGATCGATTCCGGAACCGTGAGCGGCTGTTACGCTACGGGAACCGTATCGGGAACGGATGAAATCGGCGGGCTGGCCGGATTCGTATATGAAAGCACCGTGAGTGACTGTTATGCAACAGGATCGGTCTCGGGTTCAGACCAGATTGGCGGACTTGTCGGGAGGAATATGGGCACGGTGAGTTTCTGTTATGCCATTGGGGCTGTATCGGGCACGAATTATGTCGGCGGTCTGATTGGAGAAAATACCGTTGATGCAGGTACTGTAGATTCCGGTTATTACGACAGTCAGACCACCGGCCAGAGCGATACCGGCAAGGGTGAGCCGCGCACGACCGCGCAGATGAAGCTGACCGATACATCTGTCGCGACCTATGCCGGCTGGGACTTCACCGGCGAAACAGCCAACGGCACCGCAGATACCTGGAGCATCGATACAGCCGGCGTGGTCAACAGCGGGTATCCCTACCTGACCGGTAATCACTGATCATGCATGAATTAAAAGTAAACTATCTTGTATCCCCCTGAAAAGGGGGATGCTCTTTTGCCGTTCATAGAAAGATTCGGTGCCTCGATACGTTTCACTTCGTGAAACACTCGGCAACCGAAATTGACCTTTATCTTTTACTTGTTCCCTCATATCCCCCATTGTTTTTCTTCTCTGTGTTCTCTGGGCCTCTGTGGCACATTCTTGATTAATCCGAAGGACCGCCCCGGTTGCAGCGTGCACGCCCCCGGCTCGCTCCGCTCGCCACCCCCGGAGGGGGTTTAAGAGAGAAACCAGTATTCAAATACCGCGGAACCCCGGAGCCTGAATCCGGTTTCCCGGCATTGGCTCCCTCACCGGTATAGTTATTGACAAAACATATATCATTTTCAGAAACTTGTGCCTGCTGCGATGCGGCAGCCGGTAAGACTTATAACTCTCCATATTCGCGTGGAGCGCACCGGCCGCGCACCCGGACCGACTGAAAACGATATATTTATGGCAACCAATAGCCCGGTCATGAACTTGACAATCCCGAACCAACGATCTGTAAAAACCGGCCGCATCATTCTTTTCATCCTCGCCCTTGTAGCCGTCATGATTGCAACACGCCCGGCCATGGCCGATACCCTCTGCATGAAAATCAGTAAAGCCTACCACAATGTCACTGTCGTATCCGAAACAAAAGAAACAATCGCCGTGAGACTGGGCGATAATCGGGTCATGGAGATTCAGCGGCAAAACATCGTAATACACCTGAAGAGAGGAATGAAGATCTATGTGTACAGGAGAGACTTCAAGGATTTTACCGCGTACTTCAGGGGGTCCGACGAATCGGGCTATGTGTTTGCCTCGCAGCCAGACGGATCAGGCGAGTTCACGGTGAAAGAAAGCGATATATTCTTGATATCGCTCATGACACCCGAAGAATTCAATGCGAAATATAAAGAAAATCCCCCTCCGGCCGATATGCCCGATATATATCCCCTGATATCGGCCCTTGGTTTTATCCAGGGGGTTTTTCTTGCCTTCATGCTCTTGCGAAAAAAGACGGGGAACCGGAGGGCCAACAGGATACTGGGCCTTTTTATCATTGCCGGGTCCTACTGTATCGGCTGGGGTTTTTTTTATACTTATTTTTATAAGTATTTATTTTCTTCCCCCCTGGTTATATTTAATGTTTTTGACTTTTCAGTTCGTTTCACTGCCGGTCCCCTTCTGTATTTTTATGTGCTCGCCCTTATCAGGCCGGGGTTCAGGCTTTCGCCAAAACATGGCCTTCACCTGTTGCCGGCCTGTTTATATGGTACCTATGAGTTTCTGCGATATATCATGATGAATCAGGACCAGATAAGGTTGTTCTATAATTTCTGGTCAACATTTTACGTGTTGCATAGTATAGAGATAATTGTTGCCATTGCTTTTTACATTCAAATATCCATCTATGTCATTGTTTCAGTGCGCTTTCTGGCCAGGCACCGCAGACGCATTCAGAACATCTTTTCCGTAAGCGATACAATCAACCTGTCATGGCTGTCGTATATCCTCCGTTTTATGGCCGCGATATGCGCTTTCATGATAATAGGCCTTATTTTAAACATGGTCATGCTGGTCGTTGATATCGATCGTTACAGTCCTTTTTGTGACTCATTTTTGAACATTTTTGTGATAATACTAGTTGCGGTCATCGGTATTATGTTCTTCGCCATAGGCTACCGCGGCCTGTTGCAGCCCGAAATCTTCGCGGGCATACCAGACGACCTCATCGAGGAGCCGGAAGGGCCTGACCAGAAGATGTCACTATCGCCGGAAAAGGCGCGCGAGATCATGGACCGGGTGATAAAAGTGATGGATGAAGACAGGCCCTATCTCGATCCCGGCCTCACGCTTCCCATGCTGGCCGACATGGCCGGTGTTTCGCGCAACCTGCTCTCGCAGGCAATCAACGAGCACACGGGCCAGAATTTCTACGAGTTTGTCAACTTCTACCGGGTCGAGACCGCTAAGGAGTACCTGAAAGATCCGGAAAAACGAGAGATGAACGTGCTGCACATCGCGTTCGACGCGGGGTTCAACACCAAGGCAACGTTCAATTCGGTGTTCAAGAAGAGCACCGGGCTCACGCCGTCGGAGTACCGAAAGAGTTCCGGTATCGAAGAAGGCGTTGCGCCTGCAGAACCGGCCGGGACACTGTCCCTGCAGTGATTGTTGTCGAATTGTATTTTTGCAGAGCCCTCTCCTTGAGGATAGGGCGAGCCGGAGGCCGGGTGAGGTCTATTCCCCGGCAATCTTTTCTCCGGTTTGCACCAATAATTCATGCCGGTCCCGGCAAGGACCGCGTGTCGTGATACGGAGTCAAGGCCCATGCCGGCAACCATGATGCGCTGGATAAAACTCGTTCGCCTTTTTACCACAGTGCTTGCAGTCTTCCCTTCCGTCGCTCTGTTTGCGCAAGACCCTGCCGTCCTCACCGGACAGATCCTCAGCACCGCTGATAAAAATCCCGTGGCCCAGGCCGCTGTCGTTCTGGTCGAGGCCGGGGCGCACACCACCTCCGACGTTTCGGGGCGCTACAGCCTTGTGGTGCATGAAAAGGGCGCCTACACCCTCATGGTAAGCGCAGCCGGATTCACCCCGCTCAGGATGAAGCTTACGGTCGGCCGCGATTCATCCAGGGATTTCTGGCTCAGGCCCGCCGCAGATGCGGGCGTGACCGTCGTGGGCAGGCGCGATATCCAGGCCGTCTCTCGCAACACCATGACCGCGGATGAACTGAAAAGCGTGCCCGGGACCCTTGGCGACCCGATCGGCGCGCTCGCCTCGCTTCCCGGTGTGGCGCGCACCGGCGATTTTATCGGCTATCTGGCCATGCGAGGCGCGCCCGATTACCTCAACGGCTACTATATCGACGGCATCCCCCTGATCGTGCCCCAGCATTTCAGCGGCTTTCATGCGGTCATACCAAACGTGTTCGTGAAAGAGGTCGACATGTTCTCGTCAGCGTTCCCGGCCCGTTACGGCGGGGCCTCCGCCGCAATGATCAACATGAACACCATTGACGACGTTTCCGGGTTCGGCGGCTGGGCCGATATCGGCCTCATTTCCGCAACCGCGATGCTTAAAATACCCATTACCGCAAAGAGCCTCAAAGACGAGAACTACATAAAGGAGAACAGGGGATACGTCATCGTGGGCGGCAGGTACGGGTATCTGGCCTGGGTCGTTCCCCTGCTGTACGATGCGCTGGCAGGCCAGTCGCTCGGCATCACGCCCGAATACTGGGACTACCAGGTCAAGGCGAAATACTCGTTCAACACGAGGCATTCGCTCACGCTGCTGGCCCTGGGCAGCGGGGATTACCTGAGGCTTTCGTACGGTGAAAGCGACGATGCGGCCGCGGACCCCCTTGCCGGCGATAACCGGCTGGGAATGAATATGAAGTGTTTTACCCAGGGGCTCACCTATGCATACAGGCAGGGCAAAAGGCTTTCGAATGACCTGCTCGCGTACGCTTCGCTGTGTATAATAAGGCGCTTCCTGGATTATGGCGATCCATCACTGCCTGACTGGAGCGATTATACTGAAAATGCACGGCCGTCCATCTATGGTCTCAGGGACACGCTCAGGTTCAAATGGCTCGGCGATACGGCCGAGATCCTGGTCGGAGCGGAGGTCGCGCTGTATGATTTTGTCTCTCATGGTGAAAATCTCGTTCTGAAGAACTTTTTCATATCCAGGAGTATGCCTGATTTCGCCGATGAAGATGCCTGTGTCAAAGTCGCGATCAGTCCGGTCCTGAATGTCCTGATCGGGGGATTCTTGGAAAACCGGTTCACGTACGGCGGCCTCACCGTGGTTCCCGGGCTGCGCGTCGACTACCTGGAGAGGAGCAATATCATCGTTGCCGATCCGCGGCTTTTTGTAAGCTACGAGTTCAAGACAGACACCGCCATATCCATCGCCGGCGGCATGTACTCATCCTTTTACCAGGTGAATCCGTATTATTTCGACTACCTGCAGTATGTGTCGGAGATCGGCAGCGGTCTGGAGCCTGCGCGTTCGGTCCATAGCGCGCTGGGGCTTGAGCAGAAGGTCTTCATCTTCACGATCAGGGCCGAGGGGTTTTTCAACTATTTCTGGGACATGGGCGTGTCGAGCGCGTATCTCGACAACTATTTCGACAACACGGGAAAGCTCATGGCATGCGGCGCCGAGCTCTCGCTCAGGGTCGAGCACAGCAGCCGGTCAAAGGGATTTTCGGGGCTGGTGAGCTACGCCTATACCCGGGCGAAGTTCAGGTCGGGCCTTTCTGACGAGTATGACGGCGCGGTTAAAGTGGTGTGGGGCGGCGACAGGTTCGTCAGTTGCGATTATGAGAAGGAGCACGTGTTCAAGTTCGTGCTCGAGTATACGTACAAAAAACATTCAATCAGCGCGAAGTTCCAGCTCAACAGCTCGTTCCCTTACACGCCGATAACCGGCAGCGATGAGAGTCCCGACGGTTCCGGCAGGTATGTTCCGACCTATTACGGCGCCGGGATCAACTCGCGTCATTATCCCGTCAACCACCGGCTCGATCTCAGGTACACCTATACATCCCGCCATGAGTGGGGGCAGGTGAGCTGGTATATCGAGCTGATCAACGCCTATTACAGCATGCCGGTCTCGGCCGAGTCGTGGCGCTATGACCGGCCCTACCGGGATGGGCGCAATCCGAAGCCGGGCGCCGACCCGTACGCGTTCGGCCTGGTGCCCAATTTCGGCGTTGAGGTTGAATTTTAGCATGATGCAGGTATCATGCATGCTTGGCCCCTGCGGTGTGCCATATCCCCGCCATATAAAAAGAATTGAAATTTAATACACGCCTTATAAAATGTCACTTTTCCCCGGCGTGGGGACGATAATTCTATTGTAAACGGGACCGGTTGATAAACGGCCCCTTTCCCGGAAATCGAGGAATTGTATGGGTGAAAAAGTCATTCTCAACAGCGCCGAAATCGAGAATATCATCGGGGAATATTCCCGTAAAATATACGACGGCATAAGCGACAAGAACAACTTCGCCATAGTCGGCGTGCAGACCAGGGGTGTCGAGATAGCAGGGAGACTGCGCGACTGCATAGCGAAGATTTCGGGTAAGCCGGTCAAGATGGGCGTGCTCGACATCACCTTTTACCGGGACGACCTGGCCACGCGGGGCATGCTCCCTTCGATCAAGGAGACACGCATCGATTTCGACATCGCCAAGATGACCATCATCCTCGTCGACGATGTCATCTTCACCGGCCGCACGACCAAGGCCGCGCTCGAGACGCTGACCGCTTTCGGAAGGCCCGGCATTATCAGGCTTTTCACCCTTATCGACCGCGGCAACCGGGAGCTTCCCATACAGCCCGATTTCTGCGGCAGAAAGATCCACACAACGATAAACGATACCGTCAAGGTCCTGCTCAGGGATACGGACGGGGTCGATGATTCGGTCGTGCTGGTCGGGTAAGGGGATGCCCGGGACCCGGGCGGGGTTTGCCGCTTTTGGAGCGACCCAAAAGCGGCGCAAAAGGTCGCCGCTCAATCGCCGCGGAGGCTGCCCCTCATACGGCGGGGAGCCTTCACTTCAGAATCATCAAGCCAATTGGCAAACTAATATTCATAGTATCTTGAATCCGCGATCACGTCAGTGTGTATAAATCAACAGTGCAGGGCTCGTATGAGCATCCTGCTCAACTCGCCCAACGCGAACGTCCTGTCCGCGTTATGATATCTCTACGATGAGTATTATTCTGGATGTTCTTTGAACGCTGGCCCGAGCGCAGGAGGCGCGAGGGCTTCAGGGTGGCGAAAACAGGATGTTTATCGCCACCCATGGGATGAAATTTTCTGCTGCAGAAAGATAGCCGCTCTCGGCGTTTGAGAGAGCGCCCTCTCTTTTCGGCCTTTTCTCTGGGCGATGCAGAGAAAAGGCCATTGCCTTCATGCCTCCATGAAAAGACCTCGCGGCTGTAAGCCGCGGAAACTATCTACCGGATAATCTATTCTTGTGTGAACCGGCGGATTTCACATACCGAAATGCCTGAATGCCTCGTAGACCAGGAATGCCGGCCACACGAGGGCTTTCAGGAATCCCAGAACCCCCATCCAGAATCCTGCCGCGTTTGAGATGAAATAGACAGCTGCGCCGATAAAACCGAGGCCGTACACCGCGCCGCCTGATGCATTGTTGTTCATCGCCTTGCTCATGGTGTGTCTCCTTCGCATTCTTGAATCGAAACGCGATAAATCCCCATTCTGCGGAATGACAGAAAATTTATCGGGATCAGTCGTTACTGATGATTCTTTCACTGCGAGTAATTCCTGTCAACGGATTCTTTAATCGATTATATCTACACCTTCCGTATGCGCGGTATGGCCGGGGCGTGAAGCTCCTTCCAGCCGCGCGCGAGGATGAGGGCCGCCATGGCGGGGTAGTATTCGGCATTCCTGCCGGGCATGGCCAGCGCGAGGAGCCCGCGCAGCACCACCAGTTCCATGAGCCTGAGCGTGTATTCTTCTCCCTCGATCAGGAGCGTGATCGTTTCGCGGTAGGCGAGGATGCGCGGGATGGTCACGAGCGTGCCCACCGCCCAATCGAGCTCCACGACCGAAACCGAGTGCTTGATGCGCGTGCGGGCCGTGCGCACCATGCCGCGTGAAAAAATGAATGTGCGGCCGGTCATCTTCAGCTTCACGATGGCGCGGTATATGAAATCGTACATACCCCTGGGAACTCCCGCCGCGAAGTGGCAGTTGTTCCTGACGTGAGCTATGCCCTTGATGCGGCGCCTGCCCTTTTCAAGCACGGTGCCGGGCGCGACGATCCACCGGTCGCTCTCGTCGGTCCAGTCGATGGGCACGATTTTCCCTTTATTCGTGTCTTTCTTCATCTCGGTCAGCAATATCTCAAGAGGGTTTCAGGTCAAGACGGATTACGGATTATTGCGCCTCCGGGGTCTTCTGTCAAGAGATAACCGGGCCGGTCGAGGGGCCGCCCCTTTATTCCTTGCGTAATCGGGGATTTCCCGCATAATGAAAAGACGCGGGTGCGGGCGGATTCTGCGCGTCCCGTCATGCTTCATGGAACAGCGCGAACTGAAAATACTGTACGAGGCCCTCGTCGCCGATCCGCCGTGCGGGACCTTTCTCGACGGCCTCGAGCCCGATGAGTTCGGCCTGGTGTACCTGGGCGGCGAGCTGTGCGCGGAGACGGTGCTGGCCGCGTACGCCAGGGGCTGCTTCCCGTGGACCGGATCTGATCCCGTGCCCTGGTATTCACCCGACCCCAGGCTCGTGCTGTACCCCGGAAGCTTCAGGGTTTCGCGCAGCCTGAGGAAGGTGCGGGACAGGAGGGAGTACGTCGTGCGATTCGATTCCGATTTCGAATCGGTGATGCGCTCCTGCGCCGGGGTCAAACGCGAAGGCCAGAACGGGACATGGATCACCGATAACATGATCGAGGTGTATACCGGGCTGCACCTGGCGGGCGCTGCGCACAGCGTCGGGGTTTACCGGGACGGCATTCTGCGCGGCGGCCTGTACGGCCTGTCTCTGGGACGGGCGTTCTTCGGCGAGTCGATGTTTTCACTTGAGCCGGACACGTCGAAGCTCGCGCTGTGGGCGCTGTGCGATTATCTCGAAAAAAGGGGATTCGATTTTATCGACTGCCAGCAGGTGAGCCCCCATCTCATGAGCCTGGGCGCTGTTCCCATAAGCCGCGCCGGGTATCTCATCGAGCTCAAAAAGGCGATCGCGCACGGCGGGCAGTTCGGGTCATGGGGCGGATTCGGGTCTGCGTCAGTTGAATTTACCGGGGAGACCAGTTCTTGACCACGTAATCCTGCCGGAACTTTTTGTCATCCATCAAAGGTATGATGCGCTCGAGCCTGACGATGTCGAAAATCGCCTTCAGCTCTTCGCTTGCGTCGCATATGATCAGTTTGACGTCGAGGGAAGAGGCCTTTTTGCAGAGATTGAATATATGGTTCATGGTGATGGAGTCGACTCCTACGACGCCCTTGAGGTTCAGGGCGAGTATCTCGGGGCGCTTCTTGAGCTGTTCGTCCCATGCCTCCTCGATTTCCTTGAGCGAGTCACGCGCCATCAATCCGGTCATGTGGATGATTATGACATCAGGGAATTCTTCTGTATAGCTCGTTATCAATCAAACCTCCGGGGCCCGTGTTCTGCGGCCCGTTGCGCCGTGCGTCGTTTTCAAATCGGATCAATATAGTCAAAAACTGGCGATGCGGCAAATTAATTTGCGGGAAATGAAGAGCGTAACGGATGCAACAGCCCGCGCGGGCTGTAATATTTATCAATCATTTTCTCGGTGTCTTCGGTGCCTCTGTGGCCGTCTTTTCTTTATCCCCTTCCTTGAGGGATGAAAAGCGTTGCGCTTTAAAAAGCGCGGGATATTTTCCCCGGACCGGGGAGGGATATGCCCTTTTTTGTCTCGCCACAAGGAGAGGTCTGCTTTTTAACAAAAAGCGAAAATATTGCCTGGAAGCAGGCGGGCATGTGTTACTTTCTTTTGCTTGTCCAAAAGAAAGTAACCAAAGAAAATGACACCGCCTCAGTTGCCGGCGGGGGCTGCCCCTCATACGGCGGGGAGCCTTCCTTCACGCAACAGTGAAATGCAGTCAAAGAGAAATCCGGCATATGCGGAATTATCCGTCACGTCAGTAACAGCAGATCACCAGTGGCGGGCGCGTATCGTCATCCTGACGGACGCGCCCAACGCGAACATCCTGTTCGCGCTATTGAATGTGATGAAGAGTGTGTCAGTCAGGGGGTGCTGCGGCGACGCATGATGCGCCGCCGCAACGGAAAGGGGAAGTCGGCGGATTACTGGCCGGAGGATACGATGACCCCCGAGGATTCGGAAACCGCTGTCGCCTCTTCGTACGCGCGGTCGGTCACCACGGCGTAGACCGAGTACGCGGCCCCGGGTTCGAGCCCGGTAATCGCCGCCGGAGACGCGGCGTTCTCGCCGAAGTCGATGTGCGCGAGCGGCCTGTCTGAATTGTCATCACCGCTCCTCTGGTAAAAGACCACCAGGTGCTTTCCATCGGTCAGAGGCGCGGGAGCGAACTCGCAGCGTATCTCGCCCGATGATCCGGCCGCAGCGCTCAGCGCCACCGGGGCGATGCCGCCGGTCTGCCGGGAAAGAGCGATGGCGCGGCCCTCGTAGCATGCGCGGAAGTTGCCGCTGACGAACATGTTGAAGCCGGTTTTCTTTGACGATTTTGCCAGCGCGTTCCATCCGGCCTGGATGAATCCGGGCAGACTGCGCCAGGTTTCGACCAGTCGCGAGAATGCGGTCCTGACCATGATCTGGGCCGGCGTGCTTGATTTCTTCGCCGCGCCCAGCGTGCGCATGCAGGTCTCTCCGTTGCGCCGGTAAAAAACCATCTTGCCAACCTTGTTCCTGATTCCTTGAAAAACGGGATTGAGATCGATTTCGGCCATTGTGGGCCTCCTTGTGATTGTGTTACGGGGCTTTATAAGCTCCCGCGTGCCGTCATGCGAAATGTTTAACCAGAGGGTTAATCGCAGAAGGCATCCGTGTATATACATCCGCCGCGGGGAAAGGTTACAGGACGCGAAAAAAAATTTGAAAATTTTCTGCAAGACCGGAATTTTTCGGTTTTTCACTGAATTCGCCCGGCAGCCTGTTAGGCGGGATCAACATCACGGGCAGTAAACATTTATTCGCAATTGTTACGCCGGGCAGCGCCGAGGCCCGCATTTTCTTCGAGGTAGAACATACCTAAAACATGAATAGAAGGGGAATAGAACAAGAAATCCCCCTAACCCCCGGAGGGGGCAGAAGAGGGATGAAGCGTCGCGCTTTAAAAAGCGCGGGAAAGGTCCCCTCGGACCGGAGGGGAAAGCGCCCTTTTTTGTCTCGCCACAAGGGGAGGGCGAAAAAAAGGCGCCGCCAGCAAGCGCTTTTTTGCCCATCCATGGGCGCGCATGCACAAGCCCTTCCTGGGCTTAGTCAGTTGCCGGCGGGGGCTCCGGTCGAAACTCGCCGACGTCGCTATGCTCCTTTCGGCTCAGACAGACGCCCGATCAGTGTCCACCTGATGGCGGACGGGATTCAGGGAAGAGTGTGGCATGGGATCTTCAGCAAATCCATAACTCTGTGTCCTCTGCGTCTCTGTGGCCGTCTTTCATTATCCCCGGTATAGAGGGAGTACCTGAAGGTAGGCTTCGCACAGGCAGGGGGAGGGTGAAAAAATATCCAACCTCGACATTCGAGGTCTACCTTTTCTTTAAGAGATCATGTAGTTTATTGATATTTCCCCAGGGCATACCAGGATATTTTCTGACTTTTTCAGGCGTTGAGTGGCTGCGCGTATCGGGGTCATACCTAAGCGCTTAGGTTGTATTGTGATCCAGTTCGCCTGTGTCCCGGTTTTCATGTTGCAGTCAACGGGCAGATGGGTATTTTTTTCCATTTAGTTCTTGCGGAAAATACGTCCGGGTGTACGGTATTGTGGAGTTGCAGGCTTCCCCACAGGGGATATTATCGAATTTAAGGAATTATCAGTGGATCGATCATTACGGTTGCAAAACTGGGATTACTGCAATGAGGGTCATTATTTCGTGACCATTGGTACGAAAAACCGGGAGCCGTATTTCGGTGAGATCACCGATGGTGAAATGGTCCTGTCCGAACCGGGCATGATCGCCGAACAGGAATTGCTGAAGACCGGTGAAACCAGAAGGGACGTGTTTATCGATGAATTCTGTATTATGCCGGACCATGTGCATTGTATTGTTCATATATCTGTAATGGATACAACCCAAATTTTCCGTAGGGGACGTAGCGCGCTACGTCCCCACAAGGGAGATGTTATGAGTTGCGTCCCTACAGGGGATATTGGAATCGCGCCATTATCGCCCAGTGCTGGTTCATTATCTGTAATTATCCGCTCATATAAATCGGCCGTGACAAAACGATGCAGGGACGCCGGGCATAAAGGTTTCGCATGGCAGTCAAGGTTTTATGACCGAATCATCAGGGACCAGGACGAACTGAGAAATGTGCGGCGGTATATCAGGAACAATGTGAAGAAATGGGCGGAGAAGCATGTGGGGGCGTAGCCAGTAGGGAAGAGATCAGTATATCCCCCCTGTGGGGACGTAGCACGCTACGTCCCCACAGGGGGGAGGTAAAAGAAAATAGTAAATGGAAATGAAGAATATTCTATGATAAACAAGGAGAGCAGGTTATGAAAAATTTATCTGAATTCACCAATCTTTATTCTTTATCGAAAACGCTCAGGTTTGAGCTGCGGCCGGTGGGGGAGACTGCTGAGAGAATAGAAGATTTTAAGAATAAGGCCCTCTGTGATGTTGTCAGGCGAGATGAAAAACGCGCCCTTGAATATGTTAAAATGAAAAAGATACTAGATGATTATTACAGGGATTTTATTTCATATGTTTTAGATCAGAAAATATTCACGGAACGTGATATTAAAGACGCATTCGAGGTTTACAAAAAAACCAGACAACCAACCCAGGATAGAGATAAACAGAAAAAAGAATTTCAGACAGTTCAAAAGAAACTACGCGATAAAACGGCAAAAGCATTCAATGAAAGATTAAAAGAAAAGGGTCTTGATGAATACAGCAGCCTCATTAATACAAAAGGGAAAGATGATAAATTAAAAAAACCGCTTCTATGGCACTGGCTTAAGAAAAAATATGATGGCAAGCTATTATCGAAAGAAGAATTTGAAGATGCTGAAAAGACATTGAAAAGTTTTGATAAATTCACGACCTATTTCAAGGGTTTAAAACAAAACCGCGATAATATGTTCTCTAAAAAAGATCAGAGAACGGCGATATCTTACAGACTTATCAATGAGAATATGATAAAGCATTTTGACAACTGCATGCGGTTGGAAAATATAAAGAAAAACCATAAGTCGCTTTATAATGAAATAAAGGAATCAGCTAATAGCCTTAAACCTGACTCTTTTATGATATTTTTAAACCAGACCGGTATAGATAACTATAACAGGATTATTGGAGGCGATTCGATCGACCAGAACAAAACAGGGGTAAACCAGAAGATCAACCTCTACAGGCAGAAGCATAATATAAAAGGAAAGGACCTTCCGTTAATGGCAAAATTGTATAAGCAGATATTAAGCAAAACCGAAGACAAGTTTGTCATTGATAAGTTTGAAAGCCATAAAGACATGCTCGACACAATTGATGAATATATGTGTAATATTCTTGATTCAAAAAATATTAGAGCAATAAGCAGTTTTATTGAAAATCATATAACACCGGAAAACATGGAATATATATTTATAAAGAATGACACTACGCTTACGGATATTTCCCAATTCATGTTCAAAGACTGGGGCTTTATTAAACGGGCAATGACAAAGTATTCTGAAAACGAGATCTCGGGGAAAAAAGAACGGGAAAAATGGTTAAAGAGTGATATTTTCAGTTTGAAAGATATTCAGACTTCCATAGATAAATATCTTGTCGACCTTGAAGAAAAGGATTTTACTCAAACCGACATTGGTTTATTTTTTAAGTCTTTCATCAATGCAGATGGTAATATTTTTGATAAGATAAATGAAAGCCGCAAGGAAGCAGAACCGGTTATCAGGAGCGGCGAGTTCAATGTGAACAATGAAAGACCTGATAATAAAACTGATACTGACAAAATAAAAAACCTGCTCGACAGCATTATGAAGCTGATTCATTTCCTCAAGCCGTTTCACCTGGTAAAGAAGGGTAAACCCATAGAAACAGACAATGCGGACTCGGATTTTTATGAGCCGTTCAATAACAGTTATAATGATCTTTGTCTTTTAATACCAGTGTATAATAAGACCCGCAATTTGCTTACCCAAAAGCCGTATTCAACTGACAAGATAAAAATAAACTTTGATAAAGGAACACTGCTTGATGGTTGGGATGTTAACAAAGAAACAGATAATCTTAGTGCGATATTATTAAGAGAAGGCAAATACTATCTTGCTGTTATGGATAAAAGTTCAAACATGATATTAACCAAGGAAAACACATCAGGCTTTGATCTAAAAAATGAAGACTGTTATTTAAAAATGAATTATAAACTTTTACCAAACCCTTCAAAGATGCTTCCTAAGGTGTTTTTTGCTGAGAAGAATATAGAATACTTCGCTCCGGGTGATGATATTATCAGGATTAGGGATAAGGGATTATATAAGAAAGAGGCTGATGATATTGAGTCCGTGCATATATGGATAGATTTCTGCAAAGAATCTATAAAAAGACACGAAGAATGGAATAATTATTTCAATTTCAATTTCAGGCCGACAAAAAAATACTCTGATGTTAGCGGTTTTTACAATGAGGTGGCAGAACAAGGATATGCCCTGACTTATACGCCTGTATCAGCGAAATATATAGATGATAAAGTAAGCAAGGGCGAATTATATCTCTTTGAAATTTATAATAAAGATTTATCAATAAAAAAGAAAAATATAAATGGCACTCCCAATCTTCACACTCTTTACTGGAAAGCAATATTCAACGAAGACAATCTGAAGGATGTTGTTGTTAAGCTTAATGGAGAAGCGGAAATATTTTTCAGACATGCATCAATAGACGCAAACAGCAGGGTCGTTCACAAGGCCGGTACTGCGCTGTATAGTAAAAATCCCCTTAACAAGAAAAACAGCACATTCGAGTATGATATCATCAAAGACAGAAGATTCAGTAAAGATAAATTCTTTTTTCACTGTCCGATAACGCTTAATTTCAAGGCACAGGGAGAAAAAAGATTTAATGAGAGAGTTAACAGATTTCTTGAAAACAATGACGATATAAAATTCATCGGCATAGATCGCGGTGAAAGGCATCTGCTTTATTATTCGGTTATAGACGGCAGAGGGAGAATAATCGAGCAGGATACTTTTAATGTTCTAAAGAACAGCTATGAATCGAATGGTTCGATTGTTGAAAAAAAGACTGATTATCGCGATCTTCTTGACCGGAAAGAAAAGGAGCGGGACGAGGCCAGAAAAAAATGGTCTGCTATTGAAAACATCAAAGAATTAAAAAGCGGATACCTGTCTCACATAATCCATGAGCTTGCCAAATTAATGATAAAACACAATGCAGTAATTGTACTTGAAGACCTGAATTTCGGTTTCAAGAAGGGCAGATTTAAAATTGAAAAACAGGTGTACCAGAAATTTGAAAAGGCCCTGATAGAGAAGCTTAATTATCTTGTTTTTAAAAATGAAAAGCCTGGGAATGCCGGGTATGTTTTAAAGGCCTATCAGCTCACTGATGAATTTGAAAGTTTTGACAAGCTTGGCAAACAGAGCGGATTTCTTTTTTATGTTCCTGCAGGATACACGTCGAAGATAGACCCCGCAACGGGTTTTGTTAACCTGTTTAATACCTATTATGAAAATATTGATAAATCGAAAGAATTCTTCGGCAAGTTCGATTCGATCAGATACAATAAAGACAGGGACTATTTTGAATTTGCATTCGATTACAAAAAGTTTACGGACAGGTCGGGCGGAAAAACGAAATGGACCGTCTGCTCTTTCGGTAATGAAAGGTATTACTATGACGCCAGATCGAGGAGTTATGTATGCCATGATATAACTCGAAACCTGAAATTGCTTTTTGGTCATTTGAAATATGAAAACGGCGAAAATATCATAGAAAAAATACTGGAGCAAACAGAAGCGGGCTTCTTTAAATCGCTCTACTTTAATCTGAAAGTTTTATTTTCCCTGAGATATACTGGGAAAGACGACAAGGGCAATGAATTTGACTATATTCTTTCACCAGTCGGCAATTTCTTTGATAGCCGCAAAGCTGACGAGAACATGCCCCTTGATGCCGATGCAAACGGAGCGTACCATATTGCTTTAAAGGGCATGATGACAGTAAAAGGCATAAGGGACGGAAAGCTCCCCAAAACAGAAAAGGGCATGATGAACAAGGAATGGTTTGCTTTCGTACAGGAAAGAAATATGAAGAATTGAGATGGAACTGTACATACCAATATCGCATCTCAACGACTTTATATTTTGTCCTTTGTCGATTTATTATCACTGGTTATATGGGGGTCTTTCGACTCGATTGTATCAGGAGCTTCCGCAGGTTGAAGGGAAACAGGCGCATGAGGCGATTGAAGAAAAACGTTATTCAACCAGAAAGAACATATTGCAGGGCGTCGAGGTGTATTCAACGGTCTACAATCTTTGCGGTAAGATTGACACTTTCGATGTTGATGAGGGTTTGCTGACCGAGCGCAAGAAGCATATCGAAAAAATATATGACGGCTACGTTTTTCAGTTATATGGGCAATATTACGGTCTATGTGAAATGGGGTACAGGGTCAATTCACTCAGATTTTACAGTATGGATGATAATAAAATTTATCCGGTAAAATTGCCTGATGAAGATACTGATATGCGTGAATCTTTTAAGAATACGATCATGAACATAATGAGCCTTGATCTTGAAAATTACCTTCAGACAAACAAAGCAAAATGCGGACGCTGTATATATGAGCCTCTTTGCGACAGGTCGAATGTATGATGAGTGGACCTGATTTCAAGGAAAAACAGATCGTATTCGCTTTTCTGAACCGGGGTGAAAAGCTAAGTTTCAAAAATGACAATATCATCATCACCGATGTTGATGGCTCGATCAAGCACCAGTCTACATGCTACAGGCTTTTCGCTATTTTCATTGCAGGGCATATTTCAATAACAAGCGGCCTTTTGCAACGAGCGGAGCGGTTCGGCTTTTCTATAGTTCTCATGACTTATTCGCTCAGGGTTTATGGCGTATGGTCGTCCGGGGCCGAAGGGAATGTTTTATTAAGAAAGAAACAGTATGAATATGACGGTTATGACATCGCTAAATACATCGTCTCCAACAAGATCGAAAACCAGACCTCGGTTCTTAAATCGATTCGTCATAAAGGCGATAACTTGAAGAATGGCATTGAATTGCTTGTGAATTATCGTAATGAGCTGACCGGTCAGGATCATGATCTAAAAAGAATCCTTGGTATTGAAGGCATCGCGTCAAGGGTTTATTTCCAAAATATGTTTGAAGATTTCAACTGGACGGCGCGCAGGCCCCGGGTCAAGCATGACATGACCAACTGCCTCATGGATATCGGTTATACATTGCTGTTTAATTTTATTGAAGCATTGTTGAATATTTACGGTTTTGATCTTTATAACGGCGTATACCACCGGCAGTTTTATCAAAGAAAATCACTTGTGTGCGATATAGTTGAGCCCTTCAGGCCGCTTATAGATGCAAGGATCAGGAAAGCGCTGAATCTCGGGCAATGCCATGATGATGATTTTGACATATACATGAACCAGTATCGTCTATTCGGCAAGAAGGCATTCCCATATGTAAACTGGCTGATGGAACCATTGATTGATTGGAAACAGGACATGTTTCTGTATGTCAGAAATTACTACCGGGCATTTATGAAGGGAAAACCAATTGATGACTACCCGATTTTTAGAATATCATGACGGCATATGCTTATTGTAAGCTACGACATCAGCAATAACAGGATTCGGACGAAGTTTGCCAAGTTTCTCGTTAAATTCGGCTACCGTCTCCAGTATTCAGTCTTTGCGATTAAAAACAGTGAAAGGATATTGAAAATCATCACTTCGGAAATAACGAATAATTTTGAAAAAAGCTTCGATGAGACCGACAGTGTAATAATATTTCACTTCGATGACAACTGCAAGAAGACGTGTTTCGGATATGCCCGCAATGATGATGAAGACCTTATTATTATTACATAGAACTCGTATTGCAAACCCCGGTCTTAATATCACTTTTCCGTATAAACCTGGCCATCTGGGCAGGTTTAAAGCGGTTTTTTGCCTTAAAATTCATATAAATTGCATGTTTTATCAATAAATCATTGAAAAAATCAATTCTATGGGTTTAATGGTTCATTGAAATTTCTACTGTTGTAGATT
>JAKLIV010000279.1 GCA_022709405.1 Spirochaetota bacterium | reverse complement strand
CAAGGGGGTCATTGTCGATGGCGTTCCGGTCCATGGTCGCCGTAACAGCGACGAATATCGGGCTCGTGGGATTGATGTCGGCATAGTCCGCTTCTACATTGACTATGCCGTCAAGCCGTATGTCGTCGCCCTGGTTTTCACCGCAGTGAAATAACGGCAGGGTAAGAAGAATGAGGGCGATCAATAACGGAGTTCTCTTAAAATTCATAGCGGACTCCTAATATGAATATATCATGTTTTTTGAAAATAGTAAACATATTGATGTCGTCGGTGGGCCTGCACCCTATATGGGAATAGGCCAGTTTAAGGCTCACCCCGTTATGGAAGTCGAAATCGATGCGCGGCATTATGATGTAGCCCACGTCTTCGACGTCGACCACCCCGATCATCGACAGCTGGATGAGCTCCTCCAGGAAGCTGTAGCTCACGCTCATGGCCAGGAAGTACGAGTTGAACGGCTCCATCAGGCTCGAGTCGAAATAGGCGCTCTGCAGCCATTCGGCGGCGCACACGAGGTCTTTCCATATGAAGTTGAATCCCAGGGCGTATGAGATGTAATGTGACTGCTTGATCCTGAAGGGATCTTCCAGGAGTTTTTGTAAATTGGAATCGTTCACCACGAAATCGTCCGGCACTTCGTCTACAACGCCGTATTTGTTGGGTGAATAGGATATTTCGCCGTGGATCTCGAACTTCCACAGCTTGAACGATATGTCCGCTCCCAGGTTCGTGCTGGTGCGGTATTCCTGCCTGACTTCGATGTCGGATGAACCCTCAAGGTATGAATAGGGGCGCAGCATTGGGGTATTGTCGGGGCCATGGTACAGGCTTACCGAAAAATCGACTCCCTTGACGCTTCCGGCGAAGCGCAGGCCGTAGCCCAGGTTTTCGCCTGCGGGGTCCATCGCCTTGTATCTTCCTTCCCTGATTTCGAACAGGTTATATTTGCCGAGGATGTAATGGTACGCCCAGAAGTTGTCGGCCACCGGGGATATGGCTCCCACATGGATTGGCGCGAACACGAACTCGATCGTGAAGTCCGATATGAATATCATGGACGAGAACGACGGCACGCCGAGCTTGTTCTCGTCCGCGTCCCTGTAAAAGAGCTCGCGCGAATCGGCCGGATTGATGTATGATGTGGGATTGAAAATGTCGGCGGTCCCCCAGGCGTATATCTGGTTGCCCAGGCGGAGCCTGAAGTGCTCGAATCCGACATTGACGAAAAATTCGTTGAATGACAGTTCAAAATGCTCGCCCGACATTCTACAATTGCGGGCGAAGGTGAACTGTTTATTGGAATAGCGGTAGTCGTCGTACAGGCCATCTGAAAGGAAGAAAGGCATGAAATAGAAATTGGGTACGAGTTTCAGATAATAGTTCTCGTTCCCGAGCTGCATGTTAAGCTTCACCCTGAACTCGTTTTTCTTGTTGATATCCTCGGGCTCCTGGTACAGGTAGGTGCTGATGATGTTTTCGAACTCGACAAAGCCGTTGAATATGAACTGGAAACCGAGAGACTTCTCTTCTTCCTCGAATTCGTCGAATTCATCCTTCTCCGGTTTTTTCTTTTTCAGGTTTATATCGACTTTGACGTCTTTCTTCTTCAGTTTCTGGTCTTCCTGCGCCGCGCTGAACAGTGAAAGCATAGCCCCTTTTGGGAGCATGGCCTGGGCGGGTATGCTGAACAGGAAGAAACCGATGGTGAAACCGGTTAAAAGCGGAACACCGGGGCTGTTCTGGTATGGGCCGCTTTTCCTTATCAGGCAGTAAATGTATTTTAATAATGTCATATGCATTTGTTTTTCAAGCATGGGAAAAGTCCATTCGGACGGGAGACAGATATTAACATTTGATCATTAATGCGCAAGTACAATTTAGCCGGATGCAATTCAGTTAGATGAAAGGCTTGCGCACGTAATAATATCAATAGTAATACAGTGGATTCAGGGTAAACGGGTAATAATTATTAAATATAATTTCATCAATTATCTGTTAATGGAGCTTCTCGAATCCGCCTTTTGCCATGGATGGCGCCAGGGGGTTCGTGTGGAATGCATATTGAGCTTTACAAGTCTGACTTTTTTCGTGACTTTCCCGACTGTCAGGTGTGATTTTATACTTCCCAGGAAAAATAGTTATAAAAGCCGGAGGATATGAGACATAATACTATATATTTAATGATTTTTTTTCATAATTTATTAAAAAGTTGCATAAAATCACTTTACAGTTTGTATAACAAAATATATTAATCAGTATGTATGTTAAAAGCGAGTCCGTCCGGACGGAATTTTTAACTTCCATACTTGATTAAAAAATATAGAAATCCCGGTTAAATTGTTCTTTCAGGAGATGCGATATGACAAGTATTTCTGTTGCCATCAGGAACTCGGATAAAGAGCACAATTTAATCAAACAGGCCAATATTGGAGAGGTTCCCTTAGAGAAATATCATGTTCTCAGCTACAGGGAATTTCGGCTGCACACGATCACCATCAAGTATACACCTAAAAACGAACTGGACCCCATTTTAAAGGGATGCGAGATCGTCGAAAAGGCGTGCTGGAAGGCGCAGGAGGACTTTTTTGAATACGCGAAAAAACGCGACCTGTTGACCTATGTCGAGAAAGACGGTAAAATCGTGGCCTTTCAGATTGCATCGTACTGGATCATGGATAACTATTTAATTTTTGATCTCGACGAAACGATGGTCCTCAAGGAATGCCGCGGCCACAGTCTTGCCCGGGTGCTGTCGATGATAACCGGGAGGACCGTTTGCCTCATGCTGAGCAGGATGAAGGGTATAGATAAAATGGTCTTCATGGGCCTCACTCCGAACCTGAGGCTGGTGAATGTTCTGGACAGATACAGAT
>JAKLIV010000278.1 GCA_022709405.1 Spirochaetota bacterium | reverse complement strand
AACGAAACGGATTCCCTGCTGAAAAAATTCATCATATACCATAAAAAAATAAAAAAGATAAGGCCCGACATCATAATACAAAGGGGCCTCACGCTGTTTTCCTGCCTTCTCGCGCTGTACTGCCGCTTTGCCGGAGTAAAGTTCGTGTTCATGTTCGCGCACGATATCGAAAGCCTCGGCCGGTACCAGAAAGATGAAAAAAAATGCTTTCTCTTCCCCATGCTTCTCAAAAACGCATACCGGCTTATCGTCCAGAACGAATATGAATATTCCCAGATCGCCGATAAAACCGACGCATCAAAAATCAAGATCATCAAGAAAGGGCTCGATCTCGAAAAGATCAGTCATGACCGTAAAAAAACCTTCGACGCGGTCTGGGTCGGCCGCTGCGAGCCCTGGAAAAAGCCCGAGGCTTTCATCGAACTGGCAAAAATGAACCCGGATTGCCGGTTTCTCATGATCTGCTCACCGGTAACCGCACGGGAAGAGTACTACCGCACGATCAGGGAGGCCGCGGCCGATGCGGGGAATATAACCTTCGAGGGATTCGTCAAAAACGAGCTGATTTACAAACTTCTTTCGCAGTCCAGGGTTTTTTGCATCACGTCGGAGATGGAAGGCGACTGGCCCATGACCGTGCTGGAGGCCGCTGCGACAGGACTGCCGATACTGTCGCTTCACCTGAACTACGGGGAAATGCTGACTTCTTACAAAGCCGGATGTCTGTCGAACGACATACAGACCCTGTCACGGAACTTTCGTCATCTCATAAAGAATAAAAAAGCCTGGGAAGATCAGTCCCGGAACGCCCGCAACTACATCGAGAAAAACCATCAGCTTAACCTGAATATGCAGCATTTATATAAAAGTATTAGCTGAGAGAAGGCGCTCGTTCACAGCAGGCGGTACAGCCCCTTCGTGCAATGGTCCCTTACAGCACCTCGGGAGTAATCAGGTCCGATACTATCTTGTGGATGTCGCTGAAAATGTCGGGCACGGTGTAATCATCGTGGATGACATTCACCAGCTTTCGGCAGAATTCAATGAGCCTCCCGCTGTCCGCGAGCCTGCTCCCCGAGCCGACCGCTCCGGTCATCATCCCGGGCACCAGTGTGAACAGATCCATGGGATTGATCAGAATGAAATCCCTTACCCCCCTCGAGGCTATCAGCTCCCTGTCATGGCGGCCTTCGCCGATCAGCGAGACGATGATCTGCCCGGGCCTTATCTTCTGGTATTCTTCTATGCTGTAATTTTCCTTCAGTAAAATCACGATGTCGGCGTTGCTGAAAATGTTTTCGGCGCTCGTCGCGAGTCCTTCCATGTTCTCGAAAGAAAGCAGATTCTTTTCGTTGTGGTCGTAGCCGAGAACCCTCAGGCAGCCGAGTTTCACGAGGAGCTGCGTCAGGCGGATTGACCCCGCGTCCACGCCCAGCATTCCGATTGTCGTGTCCGCCGGATTGATCTTGTTTTTCCTGAATATCTTCAGCGCTATCGAGAGAAGATAAACAGGCAGTATGTCCATCTCGGTGCTCACCACGGGTATGGAAACGTCGGTCTTGATCTGTTCGTACAGGAATATATCGGCCTCGTCGATATGCAGCAGCCTGAAACCGGCGAAAGCGTTTTCCAGGTGCTGCAGCGTCTTGATGAGGTCCTCTGGCTGCTCGTAATCGATCACCGCGGGAAAGCCGTTGAAACCAGCGAAGCGGCTGATGATCACGGAGTCGAGTTCGGACATCAGGTGCAGCCCCATTCTATGCTCCGCCGCATCCTCCCTCGAAGCCTTTATGGCCGAGAACACCCCTATGTTGCGGGATATTCCCGTGTAATCCGCCCCGCGGCCATCCCGGATCTTTTCTTTCATGAGCTCCGCGGCGCCCAGAAGGTTCAACTGGTAATCGTTAAAGTTTTCAAACTCGATCTTGCTGCCGGTATGGACCAGGCCTCCGCGCATTCTTTCCTCGAGCACGTTTGACACGGCCTCTATCTTGTATTTTTTTCCGCCGCCGTGTATGAATTCGCTGAAAAGCTGTCTGTCGTCGTAAACCACGTCGATCAGATACGATTCCCGGTCGTTTCCCTTGTCGACGCAGGTCAATTTCTGCACAGAGCATCGAAAAGTCTGTATATCCTCGATCAGGGGCAGAAGCCCCCCGGGTTTGACCCTGACGGCAACTTCAGAAATCATCTTCATCTTGCTTCCTCCCGCCCGTCGGCCGTAAAAAGGGGCCCGGCGAGTCCCCGTTTATTACAGCCGCCCGCACCCGGTTTCATTTCTCAAAAACATTCATGATGGTTTGCGCGAAATCATTTCCCGCCAGGACGAGCTTTTCCCTGGACTCCTTCGGCACCGTACCGAGCTTGTCGAGCCCTGCAAGCAGAAAAAAATCCTTCTCGTTGAACACGAAGTCGAGCGAATTGTAAAAATGTCTGATTATCGTGAGCGAAGGACTGAACACCTGCGGGTAGAGCGACCCGGCCGTTGCAAGAAAATAAGCGGGCCTCTTTCTCGGGGGATTCGGATTTCTTTTTCTGGCTTCCCAGAATAACTGGCACCGGTCGATAAGGTTTTTCAGAGGTCCGGGCAGCGACGAAAAATATACAGGAGACGAAATCGTAAGAGCGTCGGCGGATCGAATATGCTCGTAAACCTCGTTCATGTCGTCGTCGTGAATGCAGCGGTTTTCGGTTCTGCATATCCCGCAATCGGTGCACGGCATGATGTTTGACTGGTACGCATGAATCCGCATGACCGTAATGCCGGCGCGCTCCGAGGCCGAAAGAAAAATCTCGTGAAGCTCTGAGGACGATCCGCGGGTATTGGGACTGCCGAAAATGGCCGCTATTTTCATGCCGGCACCCTACAGTCTTGT
>JAKLIV010000277.1 GCA_022709405.1 Spirochaetota bacterium | reverse complement strand
CCCATGAACCACAGCGCGAGCTCGGCGCTGCCCTCGAGCTTGAGCCTGCCGTCCCCGAGCGCCTTGACCGGGGCCTGCTTGTCGCGGCTGGTCATCACGTTGAAACCGGTCTCGGCGTCCTTCCAGATAAGGGCCACGTCGGAGGATGCGGGAATCCCCTTGCCCGACGAAACCTTCCCGTCCCTGATGGTAAAGAAGCGCGCCCTGCTCCCGTCCTGGGTCTTGATCAGCATGGTCATGTTCTTTTCCATGAGCTTGGCCTTCAGCGGCCCTTCCTTTTTTGATTTTGACTTAAGCATGTATGAAAGCGCAAAAAGAAGAAGTGAGAATTTCATAATGACTCCTTATGGTATAAAGTTGCATGCAGGGTAGCAGTACGCGTTAAAAAATCAAGCACAAATGGGCCGTCATTCGGCGTTTTCATCCGATGACATCTGCAGATAGTCCCGTATTTTCTGCTTTATCGATTCCGGTATCCTGATGCCGATCATCTTCAGGCGGGACTCGTACTTGTCGAACGAGCGCACGTGCTGGGACGTGGTGACGAATATCCTGAAATAGGAGCGGATGCTTCCCTCCATCTCCCTGCGGAACCCCGGGTCCTCGTTCAGGATGTCCTCTATGGGCGCGATGACCTTGTAGTTCACCGGGCGGCAGATCGACCGGTACGCCACGAAGCGCTGCGTGGTCTCGCACTCGAAGTTGCGGGTGATGATGCTCCGCTCGACCTGGTTCAGGTTGATGCAGTCGATGATCTCGAACCGGTACCGGCTGCCGAGGCATTCGGCGATCGACCGCTTGACGCGCTGGTAGTATTCGCACTGCTCGTTCAGGTCCTGGCAGTTCGAATCGCAGCGCAGGTAGAGCACGATGTCGATGTCCGAGCTCTTCTGCGAGATGCCCAGGTTCACCGAGCCCACGATGTCCATTGCGACGTCCTCGAACCGGTCTTTCATCATCTCGACCGCCTTCTCCAGCTCGACCATGCGGTCCTCGGTTTCCTGGGTCTGGAAGAGCCGGTAGAACTTCTTGATCTCCTTGAACAGCTCGATCTCGGGGATGTGGGAATACTTCTTGCTTTTCATGTCGTAGTTGCGGTACAACCTGCGCGCGTCGAGCCGTTCACGGTCGATCACGTCCTCGGTCCACGACCCGGACTCCTTCCGGTACGCGGCGATGTCGTATATCCTGTCTTCGACCAGCTTGTGGAGCGTCACGGCCGCAGGCGCACCGGCATCGAAGTTCACCGCGTAGAAGAACCCCCCCTCCGCCACGTCGCCGGTTCCGGTCGTGACATCGCCGAAATTCGACGGGTTCAGGTACAGCGTGCCCTCGCTCTCGCGCAGCCCCCAGTCGGCGTGCACGTGCCCGGTGAGGCACAGTCTGACGCCGTGATTGTCGCAGTAGGTCCTGAGCGCCGGCGACCCCGAGGGCCCCTTGAACGAGAGCCGGTCCATGATGCCGTGCGCAGGCTGGTGCGCCACGATGATGTCCGGCCTCACCGCCCTGAAGAACCGGTACAGCTCGCTCGCCCCGTCTCCCGCGCCGATGCCGCTTTCGTATCTCACGATGTAGCGCTGCGGGATGCCCGCGGTCCACACGTCGGCTCCGCCGTATCCGGCGATCCTGAGCCCATCGACCGCGTGCCAGTGCAGGTGCAGGTCCCTTTCGTGCAGCGCGGTGTACTTCAGGTCCATGTCGTAGTTTCCGGGCAGCGCGTATATGGCCGCCGACGTCTTGAACGAGAGATGGTTTTCGAGCACCTTGTATTTCTGCTGCATGACGCGCCGGGCCCTGATCGTGTATTCCTGGTAGCGCGTTCCCTTCTCTATGATGTCCTCACTCACGTCGGGCTTCTCGAGCAGCGAATCCACGAAATCCTCGAGAATCTCGTCGTTTCGGTTGAGCCGGGCCCTGAGCGCCCACAGCTCGGTCTGGAGCTCGTGGTAGCGTATGGCCGCGTCAATGTCGTAGAAGGGTATGTCGATCAGGTCCCCGGCCACAATGTATATGTCGGCCACGGTCTCCGAAAGCAGGGTCGCGACCTGGCTGAACGCGCCGTGGATGTCGGTCAGGTATATCAGCTTCATGAATTGATAGTACAATACATGGCGCCGAATGATACAATTATTTTTTATGGGTCTTTCCTGAATATTGGGAGCAACCCCCTGAATCCCCCCGAGGGGGACTTAAAGCTTTTTTCCTAATAATGACGGATCGAAGATCGCTTTCAGGTCTGGACGCGACGTCAATGCCAATATGTACGTCATGGACGCAGACGGCTCGAACCCGGCCAGGCTGACCAACGATGATGCAGACGACATGCTCATCTGGTGAATACCGGCGCCGGCTCCATGATAAATCTTAAATTGATCGATAGATAATCTCAGGCGAGCCGAACATTTCCGCAGGCTTCATCAGGGCATGTTTTCTGCCCGGGGTAAAGAGGCGTTTCACCGGCGGATTTTACAATCCGGAGCTTTATCTGCGTGCGCTCATACGGCTCCCTGTTGACGCTGCCGTCAATGACCCGCATCATGACGAAAAAAATCCCGAAAAACCATAACAGCGCCGCCAGAAAGACGATCGATAGCGCTATCAGGCATATTGTGCCAGAGCCCACTGCGCGCCTCCATCAAGGACGTGATAAACCGAAAATGAAGCCGCCCGTATGGCCTCATCATGATTAGGAATGTAAAACCCGCACTTGAGAGGAATTTTTTTTGAAAAACTCGAATTTTTTGCCTGAATCCGTGTCTCAAAACACATCCCCGGCTGACCTTATACCGGAGAGCGCGCGGCGCTTTATCAACGGCGTTACAGGAGGATTCATCATGGCGCAGGCATTCCTTAATCCCGTGTTCACCGGAATCAGCGGCAAAGTCGGAGGGCTGGTGCTGTATGAATGGAACGGCAGGACCCTCATGCGGCGTTACGTG